>DATLLB010000213.1:0-10712 GCA_035538075.1 Enhygromyxa sp. | reverse complement strand
GAGCCTTGCGGGGTTGGCGTTGCTCGCCGGCCTCCTCTTGATCGCTCGTCCCAGGCGCGCGCGCGCGTGAGCGGACGCTCGCAAAACCGCTGCACGAGCAGGACTCGCGGCAGTTCTTGCAGGCGCCGCTCGCGAACCCTGCATGCTAAGTAGACCTGTCCTGCCGACTCACATGCTCGCGTTGCTCGCCAAGGCAGAGTTTCCCAAGGCACCGGTCGACCTGCAGATTCAGGTCGGCTGGTTGGCACTGCTGGCGCTGACCTTGACGGCGCTGTGGGCCTGGACCCGCGCGGAGTCGGTGCGTCGCTCGATCTTCGCCCGCGAGGATCCGCGCATGTTCGCGCTGTTCCGCATCGGCCTCGGGGTCATCACGATCCAGAACTTCTGGAATCTGTTGATGCACTGGCGGATGTTGTGGACCGACGAGGGCATGTTCACCCACGACGAGACGCTCGCGCGTCTCGGTCGGCCGGCGCTGGTGGGTTGGTCCGAGCAGACCGGCTTCTTCGACGGCTGGGCGGTGCTCAAATTCTTTTGGGGCAAGTTCTCGCTGCTCTACTTCGACAGCAGCCCCGAGTTCGTGCAGCTCTACCTGGTGATCATGTTCGGGGCGCTGGCCCTGTACACGATCGGCTTTCGCACGCGCGTGACCGGGTGGCTGTCGCTGCTGCTGATCTTCAGCCTCTACAACCGCAACGCGGTCTACCTCGAGGGCCACGACACGGTCTTCAAGTGCCTGTGGTTTGCGACCGTGTTCGCGCGCACCGACGCGGCGTGGAGCGTCGACAACTGGATCCGTCGGCGACGCGAGGCGGCCTACCGGGCCCGGGTCGAGCGCGGCATAGTCCCCTTCGACCTGTGGAGGTTCGTCGATCTCGCCGGTCACTGGCTGTGGGGCGGCCTGTGGGCGTGGCTGTTCTGCGCCAAGGTCGACTTCACCACGCGGCATGTGAACCTGGTGATCGTCGCCGGCTTGCTGATCGCGTTTCTGACCTGCTGGATCGCGCGCGAGCGGCTGCGGGCTCTGGCCGCCCGGGGGCCCCTCGCGCTGCCCGAGCCGGCGCGCTTCCAGCTGATCCCGGCGTGGCCGCGCTACATCATCATCGCGCAGCTGGTGTGCATCTACTGGGCGACCGGGCTCTACAAGACCGGCTCGGTGTGGAAGAGCGGTGACGCGCTCTACTACTCGCTCAACATGGATCACTTCTATCGGTTCGAGGGCTTCACGCAGTGGATCAGCGTGTACCTCGCGACCAACGTCTTCAAGGTCATGAGCCTGGTGACCTGGTGGTGGGAGAAGCTGTTCCCGCTGGTCGTCATCGGGCTGATCCTCGAGTTCGGGCTGCGCCACCGCGAGAGCGCCTGGTACCGAGCGCAGGACGCGGTGCTGTGGCGCAAGTGGCTGGGCCGGGTCGCGCTGCTCGGCGCGTACTTGGTGGTCTACCGATTGCTGATCGTCGCGTACCCGTGGTGCCTCGAGCTGCAACCGGACAAGACCCCAACGCCGGCCGGGCCGGGCATGCTCAACCTCCACATGTGGTTCGGCGGCATCGTGCCGTTGGCGGTCGTGGGGTGGTTCGTGCTCGGTCGCTGGCCGCTGAAGCTGGGCAAGCTGGTCGTCGATCAGAAGCAGGTCCGCGCGTGGTTGCTCGGTCGCCGCGTGTGGCTGGGCATCGGCCTGATCTTCCACGGCATGCTGATCGCGACCATGAACATCGGGATGTTCCCGGTGATCATGATGTGGATCTACGTCGCCTACTTCGAGGCGCGGCCGTTCCTCCGCATCTTTCGCTGGCTGGCCGCGCTGCTGCGCAAGTCGAAGTACACCACCTGGTTGGCGCCGCGGGTGTTCGACTCGGCGCTGAGCGAGGACACGGGCGTGCTCGAGACCACCGAGCAATCGCTGGGCCGCGACCCGACCGGCCCGTGGTGGCTCGATCCCTGGAAGCTGTTCGTCGGGCCGCTGCTGCTGCTGCGCTCGCGCAAGCGTGAGGCGCTGCTCGAGATCGAAGAGCGCGGCCAGACGCGCGGCGGCACGATCCCCGACGCGCTGGTGCTCGCGCTCGGGGCTTCGCTGGTGATCCTGGTCGGCCTGCGCGGGCTCGAGGCCCAGGACGATCCGCTGGCCGCGTCCAACGACACCCAGTTCGTCGGTGACGTGCGCTCGCTCGGCGGCGAGGACAAGCAGGCGGAGCTCAAGGCTCGCAAGCAGCGGATCGATCGGCTCGGCGACGCTGCGCGGTGGTTGGCGTACTCGATGCTCGCGTTCGCAGCGGTCTCGCACTTTCGTCGGCGCAGGCCGTTCGATCAGGTCGACGGGCCCGCCCGCACCGAGGCCGTGCTGGTCTCGATGCCGTGGCGGCCAAACATCCTCACGACCTACCAGGTGACGAGCCGCCCGGCCGAGCCGGCGATCATGGGTGGGACGGTGCTGCGCACGGTCGCGCTCGGCTTCGTCCTCTATCACTGCTCGGCGGTGGCGGTGCTGTTCGTGCCCGACTACCCGATCACGAACGCGTGGCGAGGCGAGCTCAAGAAACCATTCGGCGACTGGGTGCGCGGCACCAACCAGGAGCAGAGCTGGAAGATGTTCGCTCCCAACCCGCCGACCAGCAACACGTTCATGCGCACGGTCGTGATCGATCAGGACGGCGCGTCGTACCAGGTCGGCAACGATCACTACGCCAACCGGCCCTACGTGTTTTGGTACAACGACCGCATGCGCAAGATGCATCGGCGCATGATCGGCAAGAGCAAGTGGTATCTGCGCTATTGGGGCCAGTATCACTGCCGCGACTGGGCCTTCAATCATGACGGTCAGCTGCCGCAGGAGGTCCGGATGCTCAAGCTCAAGACCCCGATCCCGAGCCCGGAAGAGCTGGCCGAGGCCGGCGAGCCCTCGGATCCGCGCAAACGCAAGCTCCGTCGCGAGCTGGTCGAGACCTACACCTGCACGTCCGACGTGATCACGCCGGAGATGAAGCTGCGCCGCGGCTGGCCGCTGACCGAGGACGACCAGCGGATCCTCGACAGCCGACCCAAGCGTGCGGAGATCGAGGCCAACAACAAGCGCAGCAACTGGGACAAGCGCGACGACTTCGGCGGCAAGAAGAAGGACGAGGCCGGCAAATGAGCCACCAACTACTGTTCGCGCTGGCGCTGGCGAAGAAGAAAGAGGTCGACGTCTCCGCGCACCTCGACATCGCCACCCAGCTGCTGTGGGTCGCGTTGATCCTGCTGGTCGTGTTCTTCGTGCTGCGCCCGGAGCTGTGGCGGCGGCTGTGGTTCCAGCGCATCGACGCGCGCGGGCCCGCGCTCGCGCGCATCTGCTTGGCGATCACCGCGGTGTGGACCTTCGTCGATCTGCTGGTGCTGCAGGGCGAGTGGCTGTTCACCGACCAGGGCCTGTTGCTGACCGACATGGCCCGCAAGAACAACGGCGGCAAGCTGCGCACGCTGTGGGATCCGGAGCACGGCTTCGAGCACTGGTGGGACGTGTTCCTGGTGCTCACCGATCGCTGGTCGGTGCTGTTCATCCGCAGCGATCCGCCGTTCGTCTACACGATCTTCGGGCTGCTGTTCTTCTTCGGCTTCTTGATGACGATCGGCCTGTGGACGCGCGTGGCCTCGGTCATGACCTGGCTGCTGGCGCTGCAGCTCTACAACTACAACAGCATCTACTACACCGGCGGCGACACGGTCATGCGGGTGATGCTGTTCACCGGCATCTTCATCGACTGGGGGCAGGCCTACTCGGTCGACGCGTGGCGACGGCGACGCAAGGCGATCCTCGGCGGCGCTGCTCAGTTCCCCGCGCCCAAGCGCATCGCCGCGTGGCCGGTGCGCCTGATGATGCTGCAGCTCGCGTGCATCTACTGCGCGACCGGCCTGCTCAAGAGCGGACCGACGTGGGCCAACGGCAGCGCGCTCTACTACGCGCTCAACCTCGACCACTTCTACCGCTGGCCGATGCACCTGACCTACGCGTGGGCGCACGAGCTCTACATCACGCGAGTGATGACGGTGCTCGTGCACTGGTGGGAGATCTGCTTCCCGCTGGTGTTCGTGGGCGAGATCCTGCGCGGGTATGACAGCGACAAGAAAGCCGGCATCTGGCAGGGCCCGGTGCCACGCTGGACGCTCTACTGCCTCGGCTTCGTCGGCTCGGTGCTGGCGGTCTGGACCGCGCCGAGCTGGGCCAAGACCGCGCCGCTGTTCCTGCTCGCGCTGTTGATCTTCGTCGATCGCCGCTACCTCGGCGAGCCCGACACCAGCGGCCGCAGCCCCGAGGCCTGGGCGATCCGCGTGCTGAGCTGGCTGTGCCTGGTCGGGTTCGTGGTGATCGGGGCGTACTTCGCGAACCTCGGCGTGCACTACTACTTCACGCCGCCGCCGAACGCGGCCGGGTGGCTGCAGGACAAAGAGCTGCTGCGCAAGCTGGCTGCGGTGGCCACGATCGCGGTGCCGCTGCTGCTGACCGCGGTGATCCTGCTGCTGCGCCGCTTCACACCGCGGGCCTATCGGTTCGTGCGCGACTGGCTGCTCGGCAAGCGCTTGTGGCTGACGATCGGCTTCTTGATGCACGTCGGCATCGACCTGACGATGAACGTCGGGACCTTCGTGCAGGTCATGATCGCCGTCTATCCGGTGTGGCTGGCCGGCGACGACGTCGAGGCCTGGTGGCGGTTCTTGCTCTGGCGCGCAGCCAAGCCCGGCGAGGCTGGACGGCCGGCGCTGCCGAAGTCGGGCGTGCATCGGCTTGGACGACTGCTGATCGCCCCGCTCGAGCGGGTCAACCACCGCGTCCGTCGTCCGCCGTGGACGGTCGTGCACGGACCCGACGAGGCTGCGATCCGGCGCGCCGCGTTGCTGCGCTGCTGGGATCTCGGCGAGCGCCTGAACTACGAGCTCGACGCCGAGGCCGGACACCCGCGGCTGCGGCTGCGCTCGCCCGATGGCAAGGTCGAGCTCGAGGGCTCGCGTGCCGCTCGCGAGCTGATCTCGCTGTTCCCCGGCCTGTGGTGGCTGTGGCCGATCGGCATGTTCCCCGGGATCGGTCGGCTCGCGGCGGCGATCCTGCGTCAGCGGATCTGAGATGACCGAGCAGCGCTGGCGTCCACGCGTCGTCGACATCCTCGCGCTGCTCGGCTTCGTGCTGCTGTGGTTGGTGCCGATGGCCTACGTCGGCTACCGCGGCGGCGCGCCGCAGCGCTGGCCGATCACCGTCCAGGACCTCTACTCGGTCTCGTGCCTGTTCGGCGGGGCGAGCGAGCGAGTCAGCGTCTTCTACCTGCAGGTGCGTCGCGAGGGGCAGCTCGGCTGGGAGGATCTCGACGAGTCGGAGTACTTCCGGCTCGAGCCCTTCGGCCACCGCAACCGCTTCGATCGCTACATGGCTCGCTTCGCCTATCGCCAGCAGGCCGAGCCGCAGCGCCGCGAGCTCGCGCTGTGGCTGGCCCAGGCTGATCGTCAGAAGCACGGCGATCGCCCGCCGATCGTCGCGGTGCGCTTCTTGTGGGCCGACGTCCGGATCGACGCCGAGCACCCGCCGCAAGGCCGCTTTCGCAAGCCGCCGCGGGCCGAAGCCGGGCGCGTGCATCAGCTGGGCAAGGTGCAGATCCTCGACGCGGAGGTGCGCTAGCGATGAAGGACCTGCTCGCACGCGCGAGCGCGTGGGCGCTCGCTCCGACGCCGGCGATCCGGCTGGAGAGCTTCCGCTGGACGACCACGCTCGCGCTCTTCATCTACACGCTCGCGTGGTCGTTCGATGCCCGCGAGTGGCTGACCCCGGTCGGCTTCCATGTCAGCCCCGCGGCTTCGTACGGCTTGCAGCTGCCGGTGCCGCTGCTGAGCCCCGCCGCGCTGCCGGTGTTCCTGATCGTCTACCTCGGCAGCATGGTCGCGATCCTGCTGGACCTGCGTCCGCGCGCGTGCTCGTACGTGGTGTTCGCCGGGCTCTTGTATGTGACCACGGCCGATCGCCTGGCCTCGTTCTCGATGAACAAGCTCGCGCTGGTCTCGTGGCTGGTGCTGCTGCTCGCACCCTGGCCCGAGCGCTCGCGCGACGAGACCAGCGAGGATCCGCCGCAGCTGCGCTCGGCCTGGCCGCTGCGGATCTGTCAGGGGACGGTGCTGCTGCAGTACTTCGGCGCCGGGATCTGCAAGCTGCGCGGCGACTGGCTCGACAGCTCGAACGTGCTGTGGCTGCAGGCGCAGGACGTGTACATGACCGAGCTCTCGGCGTGGATGGTCCGCGTGCTGCCGGCCTGGGTCTGGGCGGGTTTGCAGCACGGCGCGCTCGCGTTCGAGTTGCTCGCGCCGATCTTGTTTTGTGTCCGACGCCTGCGCCCGATCGCGTTCGCGTGGGGCTTGGCCATGCATCTCGGGATCGGCTTGATGATGTACCGGGTCGGCTACTTCTCGCTCTCGGTGGTCGCCTACTACGTGCTGTTCGTCGATGAGCGCCGCTTGCTCGCCTTCCGCCAGCGGCTACGGGGCCCCTGACCGGAGCCCGCGCCTGCGCTCGGCTCCCCGAGCCCCAATCCTGCGGAGAATCGCGGCCGCGGCCTGCGTCGGCCGCGATTCTCCGCCCAGTGTCGCTTTCGGGATTAGGTAGCGGTTGCCGCTGCGCGGGCGCCTCGGTACCCTGAGCTCACGGGGCGAAGGACCCCCGGATCGAGAAAGCTGAGAGATGTCGACAAAACTGTTCGTCGGCGGCCTGCCTTGGGCGATGGACAACGAGCGCCTCAAGGAAGTGTTTGCCGGATTCGGTGACCTGGAAGATGCCCGGGTCATCTTGGATCGAGAGACTGGTCGTTCCCGTGGATTCGGGTTCGTCACCTACGCCACCGACGAGGGGGCCGAGAAGGCGCTCACGCTCGACGGCCAAGAGGTCGACGGCCGACGCATTCGGGTCGACCGCGCGCAAGAGAAGGAACGACCCGCGCGCGGTCCTGGAGGCGGTGGCGGCGGACGACCGCCCCGCGAAGGCGGCGGACGACCGCCCGGAGGCGGTGGCCCCGGAGGCGGTGGTGGTTTCGATCGCAGCCGCGGCCGACCGCCCGCTGGCGGAGCACCAGCGCCAACCGGTGATCGGGGTGGCGACCGCGGTGGTGATCGTGATCGCGGTGGTGGTGGTGGTGATCGTGATCGCGGCGACCGCCGAGGCGGACGCGAAGGTGGTGGACGCGACTTCGGTGACGACTGGGGTGGCGGCCGCGATCGCGGACGTCGTGGGCCCAAGGGAGGAGCGGGCGCAGGCAAAGGCGGACGCGGACGTCGTCGCGGCGGACGTGGAGCGCGAGGCGGCGGCGAAGGTGGCGAAGGACCGCCGGACGACGACTTCGACGATTTTGACTACTGAGCCCCCCGTGGGGGTTTGTGGTTCGCGCCGCTCGCTTTGCTCGCTCGGGCACGTGGGTGGCGCGCGCACGTGGTGGCCCCCCAGGGGGCCTTTGATGCTGCCGGCCGCCGTGGTTGGTTGGTGTCGCGGTGACTGGCCCGGCGTGGTGGTTGGTGTCGCGGTGACTGGCCGGCGTGGTTGGTTGATGTCGCGGCTTCCGTCGATTGCGGGAGCGATCAAAACCGGCTGACGATCACGACGACGCCGTTGGTCCAGGGGCCGCGGAAGGACAGCGGGATCGCATTCGGGCGGGTGGGACCGTGGAGGAGCCAGCCGGCTTCGAGGTTGAGGGCGAGGCCGACGAAGCGGCCGAGGCTGACGCTGGCGCGGGCCATCATCAGCGGACCGGCGAAGGGCTGAAAGCCGTCGGAGTCGCCCCACTCTTGGCTGCGCATGCGGACGCCACCAACACGAAAACCAGCGCCGCCGTAGAGCGCGACGGTGCCGGCTCCTCGACGGCCGTGGCCCGGGATCTCGCCCCAACCGAGCAGCGCTGGGGCGGCGCTGATCGATAGCGTCGCGACCTCGTCGGTGGTGCCTTCGTGCTCGACGGGTACGCGCCAGAAGGCCAGCTCGCCGTCGGCCTTCCAGGCGAGGTGACGCAAGGGCCGATGCACGACCTCGACTTGCTCGCCGAGCATCACGGCGGGCGCGTCCGCGTCGAAGAACGCTCGAAACGCGAAGCCGTCGCCGAGCTCCCAGGGAGCGGTCGGGCGCTCGGCGATCCGTGCGGCGATGCGTTCGGGCCGAGCTGGTCGGCGCTCGCTCGGGCGCTCGAGCGCGAGGTTGAGCCAAGCGGAGCGCAGCAGCGTGACCGCATGCTCCCCGAGGCGCTCGACTCGTCGCTCGGCTGGAGGCAAGTCGACGATCCGCGTCATGGTCACGCCGCTGATCGGATCGATGAGCGTGAGCTCGGCCTCTCGCTCGCTCGCGCAGTCGAGCAACAGTTGTGTGTCGCCGGCTCGCGCCGGGGCGTCGCCACGCCACTCGGGCCCCGCTCCGAGCCGCAGCTCGATCGTCTCGCGCAGCTCGGCCTCGTCGAGCTCGAGGCACGGATCGATGTGGGTGACGAGCTTGGGTCGCGCGTCGTCGTCCGGTCCGAGCGCGAGCAGCAGCGCGAGCCACAGCGTGTGCACCACGAAATGCTACCCGAGTTGCCTGCGGTCGATCTGCGCACGAGTGCGCAGGCTGCGAGGTGGGGTCGAGTTTCCTCGCGAGATCCACCGCAGCGCCGCACAGCCGGTCGTGTGGAGAAAAAGCTGGAACCCGATCGGCGCCTGCGGCAACCAGATAGCCAGATCATGCAGTACCCAAACAAGCTTTCTTCGACGATCTTCGGCGCGCTAACGCTCGGCTCTCTGGTCCTGATCGGTTGCTCCGACGACGGCTCGGGCAACGAGCAGTCCGGCAACACGGAGGACACAGCCACGGACGAGGCCACGGACGAGGCCCCGGAGGACGAGTCCGGCACCAACTCCGGCGATGGTGATGGTGACGGTGATGGTGACGGAGATGGAGACGGAGACGGAGATGGAGATGGAGACGGCGACGGCGATGGAGATGGAGACGGAGACGGCGATGGAGATGGCGATGGCGATGGAGATGGCGACGGAGACGGCGATGGAGACGGAGACGGCGACGTCTGTGGCGCCGCCATCGCCACCGTCTACCGCGACTTCGCGCCGCTCCATGTCGACTTCGGCTGCCACATGTGGGGCAACGGCGCGCGACCGGGGCTAGTCCTCGGTTCGCTCGGCAACGATCAGAAGCCGCAGTACAACCCCAACCCACCGCCGCCGCCGCTCAGCTGGAGCGGCTCGAACCCGCAGATCACCAGCGCTCAGACCTTCGGCGAGTGGTACAACACGATCGACGGCGTGAACCTCGAGATCGAGGGTGAGATCGTGCTCGAGGAGACCTTCCCCGGCTCGGGCATCTACAGCTTCGCCGACGACAGCTTCTACCCGCTGACCGATCAGGGCTTCGGCAACAACGTGACGCCGAACTGGGCCGGCGAGACCTACCCGAACTGGAACGGCGCGTTCACGACCGAGATCCACGTCGAGTTCCAGTACCAGGCCGGCCAGGAGTTCACGTACATCGGCGACGACGACGTGTGGGTCTACATCGACGGCCAGCTCGCGCTCGATCTTGGCGGCCTCCATGGTCCGGTCGAGGGCTCCATCAACCTCGACGATCTCGGCCTCACGCCCGGTCTGTTCTACGACCTCGACGTGTTCCACGCCGAGCGCTGCGGCAGCGGCTCGAACTTCCGCATCGACACGTCGATCTCCTGCATCCAGCCGCAGTAGCGGCTACGGAGCTCGAAACAGCTCGTTCATGAAGTAGGTCAGCACCCGCTCGCGCGCCGCGGGCGGGAGCAGATCGAGCACCTCGTTGAGCTCGGCGCCGACCTTGGGGATCACCCCCGGCGCGAGCCCGGCCATCGTCATCATCTGCTGCAGCGTTCGATCGTCGACGCTCGTGAGATCGATCTGCGCGACGGCCTGCTTCAGGCTCGCGACCAGCGGGCTCGGGGCGCTGTCGCGGACAGCCTCGACGCAGTGATCGATGTCGGCCAGCAGCTGCTCGAGCCAGCGCAGGTTCGCCGGGTTGATGCACAGGTGAATGTTGGCCGGCGAGCTGCGGTGGTCGAGCTGCACCTGCACGTACCAGCCGCGCTGGTTGAGCGCGTCGGCGAGGCGAAACACCGGGATCGTCGCCGAGCCGAACGCGACGTGGTTCATCTCGCTGCGGCCGATCAGCTGCAGATCGGCGTGGCGATCGACGAACTCCAGCACGCGCTCGGTCGCGGCCAACACTCGCGCGGCGAGATCCAGGTAGCCCTCTTCGCCGAAGTAGTTCAGCACCGCCCACGCGCCCGCGACCGGACCGCCGGACTTGCTCGACTGCATCGTCGCGTTGGAGATCGCGTAGCCCGGCCAGTCGGCGCAGGTGAAGATCTGATGCTGGCGCAGCGCCTTGTTGCGATAGAGCACCACCGACGCGCCCTTGGCCGCGAACGCGTACTTGTGCAGATCCATCGAGATCGAGCACACGCCCGGAAGCTCGAAGCCAAACGGCGGGATCGGGCGCCCGAGCTTGCGAAAGTACGGCAGCAAGAACCCGCCCATGCAGCCGTCGACGTGCAGCCATAGATCCTTCTCGCGCGCGAGCTCGGCCAGCTCGGCGATCGGATCGACGACGCAGTGGGCGTACGACACCGCCGAGCCGACCAGCAAGATCGTGTGCTCGTCGATCGCCGCGCGCATGGCCGCCGGATCGGCCTTGCGGGTGTGCGGGTCGACGT
>DATLLB010000212.1:0-12437 GCA_035538075.1 Enhygromyxa sp. | reverse complement strand
GCAGCAGCAGATCTGCGTCGGCGACCTCCTCGAGCGTGGCCGAGAACGCCTGCATCAAGGCCGGCGGCAGATCGCGGATGAAGCCCACCGTGTCGAGCAGCACCACTTCGCGATCCTGCGGGAACCGAACCCGCCGCACGGTCGGATCGAGCGTGGCGAACAGCTTGTTCTCGGCGACCACGTCGGAGTTGGTGACGGTGTTGAGCAGCGTGCTCTTGCCGGCATTCGTGTAGCCGACGATCGCGACGATCGGCACCTCGCTGCGCCGTCGCTGGGCGCGACGCTGCTCGCGTTGCTTGCGGAGCGTCTTGAGCCGCTTCTCGAGATCGTTGATGCGCTCCTGCGCGCGGCGGCGATCGATCTCGAGCTTGGTCTCACCCGGGCCACGCCCGCCGATGCCACCGGCAAGCCGCGACATCATCGTGCCCTTGCCGACCATCCGCGGCAGCCGATAGCGCAGCTGGGCGAGCTCGACCTGCAGCTTGCCGTCGCTGCTGCGCGCATGCTGGGCGAAGATGTCGAGGATCAGCATCGTGCGATCGATGACCCGCAGATCGGTCTGCTCGCTGATCTCCCGCGCCTGCGAGGCGCTCAGCTCGGGATCGCAGATCAACAGCTCGACGTCCTGCTCGAGCGCCTGGACCAACACCTCGCGGAGCTTGCCGGAGCCGAGGAAGGTCCGCGGATCGGGGTACTTGCGGCGCTGCACGACCAGATCGACGACCGCCACCCCGGCCGTGCGACACAGCTCGCGCAGCTCGGCCTGACGCGCCTCGATCCCGCCTTGGCGATTCATCTCGTCGGTGTGGACCTGCAGGATCATCGCCCGCGTGCCCTGCCCGGCCTCCTTGGTGCGGGCCGTGGCCGCGACCAGCTGGGCCTCGAGCTCGCGGATGAAGGCCGAGAAGTCGACCGGCAGATCGGGGCGCGGGTGCTCGGTCTGGTTGCGACCGCCAGCGTCGGGCGCGAACAAGGCCAGCGGCGCGCGAGCAAACAAGCGCAGCTCGAACCCGCGGGTCTCGTCACGCGCGGGCTGCATGCTCGCGAGGTCGACCTGCACGCCACCGGGGCTGTCATGCACGGCCGCGAGCGCGTCGAGCCGGAGCTTGGCGAGGTCGGCCAGCTCCTCGCGGTCGAGCGGATCGGGCACCAGGTGGGTCGAGATCAACCGAATGCCGCGCAGACGACCGTCGGCGCCGCGGACTCGATCGAACTCGGGCAGCTCGAGGCTGTGCGCGTCGCCGAGGATCACCCGGTTGATCCGTCCGCGCCGATCGATGAACAGCCCGATGCGGCGGTTCAGCTCGTGGGAGAGCGCGAGCAGGTCCCGAGCGAGCGGCACGGTCACGATGCGATCGGCCGGAATCCCGCGCTCGCCCAGTCGCGCCAGCGCCTTGGCTTGGCTGGGCTTGAGGTTCGAAGTGTCGCCGTGAACGACGTCAGACATGCGGAGTCAGGGGCGAGAGCTTGGAGCGGACAGCGCGTCCGCGCAAGGGCTGGCGCCTGGCTCGGCTACTCGAGAACTTTGAGGGCGACGGCCAGCGCCTGTTGTGCGCGGCGGGCTGCGTCGGCGCGGGTGGCCAAGATCTGCTCGAGCTCGCCTTGCTTGACCTCGAGCTCGCTCAGGCGCTGACCCAGCCGCTCCTCCAGCTCTTCGTAGGCGCCCTGGGCCGCGACCAGCTCGCCCTCGAGCCGATGGATCTCCTGCCGCCGCGCCTCCAGCTCGTCGCTGAACGCCTTCTTGTCGGTGGCCGACTGGGTCGTGAGCTCGGCCATCTGCACGCGCATCTGATCGGCGCGCTTCTCCAGGAAGTCCATCTCCGACTGGTGATCCTCGGCAGCGGCGGTGAGCTTCTCGTCGAGCTCGACCAGCTGCTGGTCGCGCTCCGCCAGCGCTTGGTCGCGCTCCGCCAGCGCCTGCTCGCGCTCGGCCAGCTGTTGGCCGCGCTCCGCGAGCTGCTGGTCGCGCTCCGCAATCGCTTGGTCGCGCTCCGCGATCGCCTGGTCACGCGCCACGATCGCCTGGTCGCGCTCCGCGATCGCCTGCTCGCGCTCGGCCAGCTGTTGGTCGCGCTCGGCCACCACTCGGTCGCGCTCGGCGAGCCGCTCGGTCAGCTCGGCCGCGGCGTTCTTCTGCTCGGCGAGCGCGGACGCGAGGCCGTCGCGCTCCTCGGTCACGGCGTGGCTGGTCTCGCGTGCCGTGGTCAGCTCGCCGTCGAGCTCTTCGATCCGAGCGCCGAGCTCGTCGACCTTGCTGGCCAGCTCGACGTTCTTGTCTTCGAGGCCGGCGCGCTCCTTGTCGATCTCGGCGAGCTTGAGCTCGAGCTCCTTGGTCTTCTTCTGCGCGACCTCGAGCCGGTTCTTGAGCCCGTCCTCGCGCTTGCGCGTGGTCTCGGCGTTGCGGTTGGCGACCTCGGCCTGCTCCTGGGCCGAGACAATCTCTTCTTCGAGCTGCAGCGCCTTGGCCTCGGCCTCGCCGACCTGGGCCTGCAGCTGACGGTTGCGGCTCTTGGCGTCGAGGATCTCGCGATCCTTGCCCTCGAGCTCGTCGCGCAGCGTCAGCAGCTCGCGCTCCTTCTTGTTGAGCTCGGACTTGAGCCGCAGCACCTCGCGTCGCGCCGAGAGCCCGCTCGAGCTCTCGTGGGCGCGCGGCTCCGCGTCCGCCTCGGTCTCCTCGAGCTCGACCGACATCTCCTCGACCGCGGGCGCAGCCTCTTCGATCACAGCCTCTTCGATCGCCGGCTCCTCGATCACCGCAGCCTCGACCTCGACCTCGACCGCCGCCTCGATCGCAGGCTCGGGCTCGGGCGCCGCCTCGACGATCGCGATCTCGGGCTCAGGCTCGGGCTCGGGCTCCGGCTCAGGCTCGGGCGCCGTCTCGATCAGCGGCTGATCGTCGTCGTCGTCCGCGAAGGTCAGCGCGTCGAAGGCCGCGTCGGTCTCGTCGAGCAGATCCACGACCGGCTCGCTCACGCTCGCGGCGGCCGGCTCGGGCGTGAGCTCCTCGGCGAACTCGATGTCGCCAAAGTCGGAGTCGGCGTCGATGTCGACCTCCTCCAACGTCTCGGTGTGGAGCAGCGCCTCGGCGGCCGCAGCCGCCACCGCCGTGTGCCCGTTCGAGCCGTTGACCGGCGTGGTGATCGGCTGGCCCGGCAACGGCAGCAGCGTCCGCACGGTGTCGAGCAGATCCTCGCCCGCGATCGGCAGCCGCACGTACTCGTCCGCGCGCGTCTTGAGCTTGCCGTGCTGCGCGAACACGTCGTCGGCCACATCCGACGCGTACATGATCAACGGGATGTACTTGGTCTCGTCGTTGCGGCGCAGCTTGTTGCAGATCGAGAAGCCCGACGCGCCCGGCAGCTCGACCCGCAAGAAGATGATGTCCGGCGTGGCCGTGCGAGCGAGGCTCATGGCCTCGTTGGGCTCGTGCGACATCGTGAACTCGAGGCCATAGGGGCTCAACGAGCTCTCGATCGCGTTGCGGGCGTCGGCGTCGGCGTCGATGATCAGCGCGGCAAACACGGGAGCCGAGACTATCTGCTCGCCGCGCGAAGGAAAAGCTGCAACTAAGGTGCGTGCGCCTGGCGGAGCGCGTCCGCTACCACCAAGAGGCTCTGAAACTCTGGGGCATCGATGTTCGCTGCCGCGCCATGTTGCCCATGATGAGGCCCATCGCCCTCGAGCACGAGGCTGTGGTGAACGCGCCCGACTTGGAACTGCACGCGAGGGCGACCCAGCTCGTCGTGGCCGAGGTGGTACTCGTGCTCCCTAAACACCTGACGCGTGCCGACCGGCTCGACCACGCCCGCGCGTCGCTGGTTGTCGACCATGACCGCCCCGCCCCCGACCCGATAGCGGACGACCGCTGACGAGCTGGCCGAGCTCGGGCCGTCGCTGACCAGCGCGACGTCGGGCGGCAAGGCGCCCGACGGGGCGATTTGCACGGCGAACCCGAGCTCGTCGAGTTCGGCCCCCTTCAGCAAGGCTCGATCCTCGGCAGGCTTCTCGACGTCACCCAAAGCGACGGTCGGCTCGACGCTCGGCTCGGGGGCCGCGTGCTTGCTCGCGCTCGGTCGCACGGTCAACGAGTTCGCAATGCCGCCGTCGACATGCGTGCCCTGCAGCGGCACCTCGTTGATCCAACCCGAGTTGCTGGCGACCATGAACAACGCCACTGCCGCGACGGCGGCCGGGACCATCAGCATGGCCCCGCGCCCGAACGCCTTGATGCGTCCGACCACGGGCGCGAACCACCCGCGCTGCTCGGCTGCGCGGCGCTCCGCGTCGACCGCATCGAGGTCGGCGAGCACTCGCTCGCGCAGCGCGGGCGGTGCAACTTCGCGAGGCAGGCTGCGCAGCGCGGCGCGAACCAACTGTTGCTCGCGCACGATCGCTTGGTACTCGGGGTTCTCGGCGATGCGGCTGGCGACCAACACCTGCTCGTCGTCGGACAGCTCGCCGTCGACGAAGGGTTGCAGCAGCCCGACGATCTCGGCGTGATCGGGGTCCATGGGTTCCAAGCTCATGACTGCCTTTCAGCCACGCAGCGGCGTGGAGACGTTCTTCCTGTCGCGGTAGGCGGCGAGGTCGACGGCATCGTCACCGGCGTCGTCCTTGCTCCCACGCTTGGTCTTCTTGGTGCGCGTGTACTTGGTCTCGCGCTCACCCGGAGGCGGGTCGCCGTCCTCGACCACGCCGATCTCGAGCGCGTGATCGTAGAGGAGCTTGTGGAGAATTTTTCGACCGCGATAGATGCGGCTCATCACCGTGCCGATCGGGCTGTCCATCGCCTCGGCGATCTCTTTGTAGGAGAGCCCCTCGAGGTCGGCGAGGATGACCGCCGTGCGATAGTCGGGCGGCAGCGAGTCGAGGGCCTCGCGGATGCGCGAGGCGGTCAGCTGCGTGCTCACGACCTCTTCGGGTCCGGGCGGTTGGCTGGTCGAGTACGCGACCGCGACGGTGGGCCCGAGCGATCGCATCTGCGCGTTGACATCCGACTGGAAGGTGCGCGCGCGACCGCGTCGGTGATAGCCATTGATGAAGGTGTTGCGCAGGATCGTGAACAGCCAGGCCTTGATGTTGGTGCCTTGCTTGAACGTGTCCCAGAAGCGATAGGCCCGAACCATGGAGTCCTGCACGAGATCCTCGGCCTCGGCCGGATCTCGAGTCAGACGCATCGCTGCCCCGTAGAGGTTGTCGAGGAGGGGGAGTGCAGTCTGTTCGAACTCGCGCCGGGCGGCTGCTTCCATCTCGCGGTCGGAACTGGACTCGGTCATCGCTATTCCTCGGGGCGAATGGAAGTTCAAACCGAGCCCAGCCGCTTCGCGTCTGGCCCGCTGCGCGGGCGGCCCTCCAGGCCGCTCGGTTTTAGGCCTCCGGCTCCTTCGAGGGCCGTGAGTGTTGCGTAAACGTAACTGAACGCCGTTTCGACGGTCCTGGCGGACGCCTGAGCGTCGAGCGAGAGGCCCGGCGCGACCTCGACGAGGTCTGCGCCGACCACGTCGAAGGCCTGCCCGATCGCGGAGATCACCGCGCAGACCTGCTCGGGTGTGAGGCCATCGGGCTCCGGAGTGCCGCACGCCGCGGCGAAGCGGGCGTCGGTGCCATCGATGTCGTTGGTCAGGTACACGCGCGTGACCCCGCGCGCGCGCAGGTGCGTGACGACCAACTCGGCGAGCGCCTCAGGCGAGAGCGAGCGCGCTTCGTCGGCCCAGACCTGGCGCACACCGAGCGTCCGCTCCCAGTGCGCGCGCGGCTTGCCGCTCGCTCGAATGCCGATCTGGATCATCCGCTCGCGCTGCCCCTCGCGGGAGAGCGCCGCGTTGGCGTGATAGGCCCAGGTCGCGAAGCAGTAGGTGATGCCGAGCCGCTCGGGCAGCAGATCGGTGTGCGCGTCGAAATGCACGATGCCGAGATCCTCGGTCGGCGCGTCGAGCAGCGGCGCGAGCACGGGCCAGGTCACCGTGTGATCGCCTCCGAGCATGAACAACCGCAAGTCCGGGGCCACGCGCGCGAGCAGTCGACGGACGCGCTCGGCCATCCCGAGCGGCGAGACCGGCCGCGCCCGTCGAAGCGCCTCGGGCAGCTCGGGCCAGATCGCGTCCTGCGTGCGCACGCGCTGCGCATCCGAGAGCATGGCTTCATCGAGCAGCTGCGGGACGCAGAACACGTCGCCGAGATCGAGCACGGGCGCAGTCCCCAGCGCAGCACGGATCGCCTCGGGCCCACGCGCCGCGCCACGGACGATGCCCGCGCCGGTGTCACTCGGGATCGCGAGCATCGCCACCTTCGCATCGACCACGCCCTCGAGGTGCTCGCGCCACGGCCGATCGGGCGACCACGAAGGCCCGAGGTACGCCCGCGTCTTCGCCTCGAGCTCGGCCTTGCCAGTCGAGACCGCATGAATCCCCTGCCCCGGCGGACGCAGGTAGGCGGCCAATTCGTCGAGCACCGCGGCGGGATCGAGCGTCGCGGGATCGGGCGCGAGCGGGAGCACGGGCGAAGCATAGCGGGTTGTCTGCCGTCGCCCGACGGATATCCTCGCGCCGATGACCGAGCCCGCCTACGAGAGCCCACTGGCCAGCCGCTACGCGACCAAGGCGATGCTCGCCAACTTCTCCGATCGCCGCCGCGCGCTCTTGTGGCGTGACCTGTGGATCGCGTTGGCCAAGGCTCAGGCCGAGCTCGGGCTGCCGATCTCGCCAGCGCAGATTTCGGCGCTCGAGCGCGCCCGCGAGCAAGTCGACTTCGCCCGCGTCGCCAAGCTCGAGGCCGAGCTGCGCCACGACGTGATGGCGCACATCCACCACTTCGGCGAGGTCGCGGGCGCCGACGCGGCGAAGATCATTCACCTCGGCGCGACCAGCTGCTTCGTGACCGACAACGCCGAGCTGGTGATGATGCGCGCCGGGCTCGAGCTGATCATGGATCGCCTCTACACGGCGCTGCGCCAGCTCGGCAGCTTCGCCCGCACCTGGCGGGACACGCCGATCCAGGCGTACACGCACTTTCAGCCGGCTCAGCTGACGACCGTGGGCAAGCGCGCGTGCCTGTGGGCGCAGGACTTCGCGCTCGATCTCGAGACGATCGAGCAGCTGCTCGGGCGCCTGCCGATGCGCGGCGTCAAGGGCACGACCGGCACGCAGGCTTCGTTCCTCGCGTTGTTCTCTGGCTTCCCCGATCCCCACTTCAAGATCCGCGAGCTCGATCGCAAGGTCTGCGAGGCGATGGGCTTCGCTCGATCGATCCCCGTCTCCGGCCAGACCTACACGCGCAAGCTCGACACCTGGGTGGTCTCGGCGCTGGCCGACATCGCCGGATCGGCGGCCAAGTTCGCCACCGATCTGCGATTGCTCGCGCACGAGCGCGAGATCGACGAACCCTTCGAGGCCTCGCAGGTCGGCTCCTCGGCGATGGCCTACAAACGAAACCCCATGCGCAGCGAACGGATCTGCTCGCTCGCTCGCTTCGTGCACTCGCTCGCGACCAGCCCGCGCGAGACTCACGGCAACCAGTGGTTGGAGCGCACGCTCGATGACAGCGCCAACCGTCGCTTGGTGATCACCGAGGCGTTCCTCGCGACCGACGCGATCTTGAACCTCGTGGTCGACGTCAGCGCCGGGTTGGTCGTCAACCCGGCGATGCTGCGCAAGAACATGCAGGATGAGCTGCCGTTCATGACCACCGAGAACGTGCTGATGCGTGCGGTCGAGGCCGGCGGCGATCGGCAGGCGCTGCACGAGGTGATCCGCGAGCTGAGCCTCGAAGCCGCCGCGGAGCTCAAGATGGGCCGCGCCAACGATCTGCTCGAGCGCATGAAGGCGCACCCGCAGCTCGGCCCCCACGTCGCCGACTCGCAGCGAGAGGGCGCGCTCGATCCGAGCCGCTACGTCGGCCGCTCGCCCGAGCAGGTCGACGACTACCTCGCCGAGCTCGATGCCTTGCTCGCGCGGCATCGCGAGCGCGAGGGCCGATTCGTCGCGCGCGTGCGCGTGTAGCTACTCGTCGGTCGGATCCGGCGAGGCCTCGTCCGGCGAAGCTTCGTCCGGCGTCGCTTCCAGCAGCGCCCGGACGGTCCGCAGCAAGCTCGTCGCGGCCCGCTTCGAGCGAGCGTCCGGCGGCGTGCGGCTGGCTTGGCGGATCAGCGCACGCAGCTGCTGGCGATCGGCGCTCGGGTGTGCGGCCAGCAGCTCGGTCAGGGCCGCGTCGCCCTGCTCCAACAGTCGCGCTCGCCAAGCTTCGCAGAGCTGCTCACGCTCCTGCTTCGCGCGGGCCTGCTCGGTCCGACCTGCGAGCGCAGCGTGGAGCTCCTCGATCGGCCCGACCTCGCGCAGCAGCTGGGCGACCCGTCGAATCTGTCGAACGCGAGCGTTCTTGGCGAAGCGCTGCGAGTCGGCGATCGCCTCGCGCAGGGTCGCGTCGAACGGCGGATCGAGCAGTGTGCCGTGCTTGCCCTTGGCGAGCTGCTCGGCCAGCTCGAGGTACGCCTCGGCCTGATCGCGCAGCCTCGTGCGGCTTGGTTCGAGCGACTCGAGCTCCTCGTCCTGATCTGCCTCGGGCGTCCGCACGGTCCTCGGGCGGGTCTTAGCAGCCCCACGCGCCAAGACCAAGGTCGAGCCTCGGCGTCCTCGGCGATCGAAAGCGCACGAGACCGCTGCGTGGCGCCAGCGCCTGCGCTATGGTCTGCGGAAGGTGACCAAAGAGCTCCCGCTTTCGTTCTTCGAGCGCCTACCCAAGACGGACCTGCACGTCCACCTCGACGGCTCGCTGCGGCTCGAGACCATCCTCGAGCTCGCGGCCGAGCAAGGTGTGGAGCTGCCGGCCAGCGACCCTGCCGGGCTGCGCAAGGCCCTGCATGCGGGCGAGAACACGGGCAGCCTCGTCAAGTACCTCGAGGCCTTCGACATCACGCTGCGGGTCATGCAGACCGAGGCCTCGCTCTATCGCGTCGCCTACGAGCTGGCCGAGGACGCGGCCGCGGAGAACGTCCGCTACATGGAGGTCCGCTACTCGCCGATGCTGCACACGCGCCAGGGCATGCGGCTGACCGAGGTCGTCGAGACCGTGCTGCGTGGGCTGCATGACGCCGAGGTCGATCGCGGGATCGAGAGCAAGCTGATCTTGTGTGGCATCCGCAACATCTCGCCCGAGAGCAGCCTCGAGATGGCCGAGCTGGTGGTCGCCTACAAGGGCCGCGGCGTGGTCGGCTTCGATCTCGCGGGCGCCGAGTATGACTACCCCGCCAAGGATCACCACGAAGCGTTCGCGCTGGTCCGGCGCAACAACATCAACGTCACGATCCACGCGGGCGAGGCCTACGGTCCGCCGTCGATCGCCCAGGCGCTGCACGACTGCGGCGCGCACCGGATCGGCCACGGCTGTCGGCTGCGCGAGGACGGCGACCTGCTCCACTACGTCGTCGATCACCGCATCCCGCTCGAGTGCTGCCCCTCGTCGAACGTGCAGACCGGGGCCATCGCCTCGCTGCAGACCCACCCGCTGCGGCTCTACAAGAATTTGGGCGCTCGGGTCACGATCAATACCGACAACCGGCTGATCACCGACACCACGATGTCCAAGGAGCTGTGGCTGGCCCACTCGCAGATCGGGCTGAGCTACTCGGACATCCGGCAGATCATCTTGAACGGGTTCAAGAGCGCGTTCTTGCCGTTCCACGAGAAGCGCCGCTACCTCGCCGCGGTCTCCAAGCAGCTCGAGGCGTTCTCGTCCGACGGCACGATCGACGAGGCGCTGCTCGCTGCGGTCACGCTACCGGGACGCTCGCACAGCTGATGCTACGGGCCGCGCTGCTGCTGATGATGATGTTCGTGGGCGAGAGCACGCCTGCGGCTTCGTGCGCGGGCGCGGCGATCGAGATCGGCGAGCGACAGGTGACCCAGCTCGAGGACGGCAGCTTGTGGTTCGTCGCCGGGATGGCCATCGACGCTGATGGATCGCCGCGCGCGTACCATCCCGAGGATCGCGGCCTCGACTACCTGGCCAACGCCGGCAAGCCCGGCAACTGGTGGGCGCTCGTGCTCGACTCGCAAGGCGAGCCGATCGTGCAGGGCCCCGATGATCCGGCGCCGGGCTACTACGTCTCGACCACCAGCTTGATCGACTCGCGCTACTCGGTCACCGATCCGCGGCGCTATGTCGACGCCGAGACGGTGCCCTTCGTGGTCCTGCCCCCGCGGCTGCGCAAGGCCGGGGCCAAGCTCGGGGATCTGGCGCTGGTGATCGATCTCGACTCGGGCGCGCGCAGCTTCGCGATCTTCGCCGACATCGGACCGCGCACCGGGTTGGGCGAAGGATCGATTGCGCTAGCCAGCGCGCTCGGGCTGCCCGCGAATCCTCGGCGTGGCGGCAAGGGCGGACGCGTCGCGTACCTGGTGTGGCCAAATAGCGGTGACGGTAAGCCGATGGCGGTGAGCGAGATCGACAAGCGCGGCGCCGCGCGGCTCGAGCGCTGGGGCGGCGAGGACCGGCTGGGTCAATGCCTCAAACCCTGACCTGGTCTGAGTACAAATAGTACCTCGGATCTGCATACCCCCCATTTTGAACAACTATGGAGTACCTTCCGGATGGGGAGGGGGTATCCGGCGGGTACTCCATAGTTGTTCAAAATGGGGGGTGCCCAGATCCGAGGTACTATCGAATACCTAGTTCGAGCACGCCCTCACAGTCGGGCAACTCTGTTTTTGTTGGCGGATACCCCTCCCCCATCCGGCATCGACTCTGTTCTCGATCGCGGATACCCCTCCCCCATCCGCGAACAACTCCACAATACCTAGTTTCTCCGCCTCCCCCATCCGGCGTCGACTCTGTTCTCGATCGCGGATACCCCTCCCCCATCCGGCGGGAAAGACATTCTCGATAGCGGACTCAGGGCAGCCAGCGGTTGCGATCCGACAGCTCGATCCAGATCGCGCTGCGCGAGGGCAGCCAGGTGATGCGCAGCTGCTCGAGCAGGCCCGCGTTGATCGAGCCGTCGATCGGAAAGCCGCTGAGCGTCTCCGCGGACGTCAGCCAAGGCTCGCCGGGCTGGTCGAGATGGACGATCGCACCGACGCCGCCGACCCGCACGCTGCCGAGCGCGACCTCGTCGACGTAGACCATCTCGCGGCCGGTCTCGATCTCATCGATCCCGGCGAACTCGGCGAGCGTGTGGCCGGCCGCCAAGTACGGCGCTTGCTCGATCGTCAGCGCACCGACGCCGACGAAGCCGAGCCAGGCCCAGAACTCTCGCTGCGATCCATCGATCGCGATCGGCGTGACCGGGACGCGGAGATACCAGGGATCGAGCAGCAACAGCGGCCGCTCGACGGCACCGGTCGGCGGTCCGATCGGCGCCGCGACTTCGAGGCTCAGGCGCTGCTGCGGGAGGTCGACCACGATCGCCCCGAAGCGCGCGAGCACCTGCCAGCCGAGCACGAGATCGACCTCGTGGGCAGGGTCGCCGAGCGCCCAGGACTCGAGGTCCTCGACCATCACGGGCACTCGCGAGAGTCGCAGACCGTCGAGCGCGAGCTCGGGCAGCAGCGCGAGCGCTCGCGGCTCGCGACCGGCGAGCTGGACCTGCCCGAGCTCGGCGAGGCCGAGGCTCGCGGCCAGCTCGGCGTCGATCCACGCCTCGGAGTGATTGAAGGAGATCAACACCGGTCGTCGCTCGCCGCCGATCACCGCGAAGCTGCGCACCCCACCGCTCGGCGGGTGCAGCTCGAGCTCGAGGTCCGCACGCGTGCCGGTGATCTCGACCAGCGACGGCTCGCTCGCGAGCGCTCGCAAGAACTCCGCCCGACCGAGCGCAGCCACGTAGCCGAGGTGGTCTTCCCACGGCGGGCTCGCGAGCAACGCGGCCGCGATCGTCTGGCCCTGCTCGGCGTCCAGCGTGGCGAAGTGCGCTGCGAGCTGGAGGATCTGCAGCTCGAGCTGGTCCGCGTCGGAGCTCGCGATCGGCTCGAGCACCGCGAGCGACTCGGCATAGCGGCCCTGCGCCTGGAGGTTGCGAGCGAGCATCAATGACGCACCAAAGTCGGCGGCATCGATGGTCCCCACCTCGCGCAGCAGTCGGTTCGACTCGCCGACGTCGCCCGTGGCCCAGGCCACCGCGGCCAGCACCACGCGGGCGCCGACATGGTTGGGCGCGCGGGCGAGCTTCGCCATCGCGAGCTCGCGCGCGGCCGTCCACTCTCGCCGTGCGAGCAGCAGGTTGGCTTGGTCGATGAAGACACTGTCCGCATCGCCGGGATGCGGGCGGGTGTACGGGACGTCGACGCACTTGCCCCCGCACTCGAGCCTCGGGCCACAGCCGGACGCGAGCAAGCCGAGGGCGAGGAGCACGAGCGCGCGCAGCATCGGCGAGGCGCCAACGGGATGCACCCACGGATCCTACAATCCAGCGGCGCAATCTTCGGGAATGCCCCCGCGCGCGCCCG
>DATLLB010000211.1:0-2001 GCA_035538075.1 Enhygromyxa sp. | reverse complement strand
TCCGAGGCGGGCCTCACCGAGATGGGCGAGACGCTCGGCGGCGACGGCGATGGCGACGGCGACAACACCGAAGCCGAAGGCCAGGAGGCCGAGACCGAGGGCGATGGCGACGGAGACCCGACCGGCGATGGCGATGGCGATGGCGATCCGAGCGGCGATGGCGATGGCGATGGCGATCCCAGCGGCGACGGCGACGGCGACGGTGATGGCGACGGCGAGACGACGGCGACGACCGGCAACCCCGGCAACTGCCAAGCGCCCGCCGAGTACATCGACTGCGACGGCACGCCCGGCGCTCTGACGACCAACCCGTTCCAGGCGATCGGCGTCAACTGTGGCGACGACCCGACCACCACCGTGGTCGCTGCCAACGCGACGATGAACTCGAACAACAACAACGCCTGGCGCATCGCCACGCAGTTCGGCACCGCCAACCAGAACATGGGCGACAACCGCTACAACGGGAAGCTGTGGGCGGCGAACCTGACCAACTGGATCAACCCGAACGACGAAGAGATCCCGAACAACACCTCGACGGCGATCTTGATCCTCTCGACCGGTGTGGTCGCGGCCGCCAACGGCCAGGGCGTGGTCACCGAGACCAACGGCAACCAGGACGCCAACGGCGAGAACAACAACCTCGACGATGGCGGTCTACCGGTGCCCCTGAGCGCGCTGCGGGGCTCGAACAACGGCCAGGGTGGCACGCCGTTCGAGAACTGCGATGGCGTGAACGACTGCTCGGACAGCCTCTACAACCACTGGTACGTCAACGGCTGGAACAACCCGAACGACAAGCTGTGGATGACGATGGACCTGACGGTGCCGGCCGGCACCGAAGGCTACGTGTTCGACTTCGCGTACTTCTCGTCGGAATTCCCGAGCTGGTACAACACCCAGTACAACGACCTGTTCATCGCGTGGTCCACGTCCGAGACCTACACGGGCAACATCACGTTCGTGAATCAGGCTCCGCTGACGATCACGTCGCTCGAGAACGCGGGCGCGTTCCAGTACAAGGCCAACGCGCCGCAGCTGGCCGGCACCGGCTTCGAGGGCCACGCGGGCACCGGGTGGTTCGCGGCTCGCGGCTCGGCTGCGCCCGAGGAGAACTTCCAGGTCACGTTCTTCATCGCCGACATGGCGGACAGCTCGCTCGCGACCGGCGTGCTGCTCGACAACTTCCGCTGGGAGTGCGCTGGCTGCATTCCGAGCGAGGTTGATTCCTGCGGCATCCAGCCGCAGTGACGACGGCTACTTGGCTCCCCGCGGCCAGTCACGCATGAGCGCCGCTCGCTTCGCTCGCTCCGGGTCCGAAGGTCGCAGCGGCACGTGGTGGCCCCCGTAGGGGGCCCTATTCGTGGTTCTGTGCTCAATCCAGCGCTTCGCTGGGCACCCCCGAGCTGCGCACGAACAAGGCCACGTCGCGCAGCTCGACGTGTCCTTGTTGGGTGAGCAGCTCGGTGAGTAGCTCGACGCGCAGCGTGGCTCGATCGGTGCGCGGCTGCCAGCGTAGCGGCGGACCGATCCAGCTGCCGCGCCGCATCGCGGGCGGGCTGATCACACCGATCTCGTGATCGTCGGCGGACACACGGAGCTCGGCACCCGCGTCGGTCCAGGTGCCGGCGAGGGTCACGAGCACGTCGAGCTCGCGCGGGCGTCCGTCGGCGTCGAGCGGGAGATCGATCGGCGCGAAGCTCAGCGCGTCGCCGGCCGGGAGCTCGAGCGCGAGCCCGACGATGGTGGGTGGCTGGCCGCTGGAGAGCACGGTGCCCGATCGGTAGCGCGAGAGGCTGCGGCCGGGGACCCAGACGGTCGGCTCGATCGCGTCGCCGAAGTCCTCCGGCGGGATCACGGTCGCAGCTTCGATGCGATCGGGATCGAGCTCGAGCAGGTTGCCGCGCTCGCCCGGCAGCAGCCGCACGATCGCCACGCGCCCCCACGGACACGCGTCGCTGCTGCGCAGCGGCTCGGCGTGCACGGGCGGCGTGAGCTCGAGGA
>DATLLB010000210.1:0-11445 GCA_035538075.1 Enhygromyxa sp. | reverse complement strand
CCGGTGACGCAGACGAAGGTGACTAACCGAAGGATGGTTTGCTTGCGATCCGCCATGCGAGCCCGATCGATTCTCGACCAGGGCCGGACCGGCCGGGCGCCGCGAGGCGTAAACCCGAGGTAAACGGTCGGGGGACGCGCGACACTCAGCGCAGCCAATCCAAGGCGCCGGCGATGGCCTCGCGCGCGCCCGAACCGAGCGGAGTCCCGTGCCCGACCACCAATCGATCGAAGGGACGCGCCAACAGCTCATCGAGGCTGCGCCGCGCGGCCGCACGATCGGAGAACCCGGTCCAACGGATCATGCGGCTCAGCGCCACGCGATCGTAGAAGCCCATCATCCGGGTGTACGCGATCGTCCAGCGATGCTGAGGCTGACCGATGTTGTGCACGAGGTCGGCGACCAGCAGCGTCTGCGCAGGTCGAACCAGGAGCACGCTCTCGCGCAGGCGAAACCCGTCGATCGCCAGCTCGTCGACGACCTCGGCGACGACGGGATCCAGCGGGCTGCCGTGGACACGATCGATGCGCAGGTCGGGGCGCTTCGCGTCGAGACCGAGCGGCGCATGCACCCGCGCCGAGGGAAATGCAGCCGCCCACTCGCCGACGTAGAGGTGGTGATAGAGGTTCGGCGCGTAGAGGTGCGCGACCGGACCGAGCGCCTCGACGGCCGCGCGCCGCTCGGGCGTCATCGCTAGCGGCGAGTACAGCAGCAGGCCGCCGTCGCCGAGCCGGACCACCGCCATCGTCGCGGTCAGCCTCATGCCGAGGATCCGCACCGGCGCGGTGCTCAGCCAGATCCCCTCGCCGAACGCCTCCAGCATGTTCACTCCGCGAGCAGCGAGTGCCCGGTCGAGCCGATGATCCGCCGGACCACCGTCTCTCCGATCGTCGCGCTCCCGAGCGGCAGCAGCACCTTCTGAAACCTCGGCGTGCGCCCGAGCAGCTTGTCGCCGCGCTTGGTCTCGTTGACGACCAGGATCGCCTCGTCCATGCCCACCCGCGCCGCGTGCTTGGCCCGGGTGTGCTGCTCCTGCAGCTCGATCACCTCTCGCAGCCGCCGCTGCTTGACCTCGTGCGGCACGTCGTCGCTCAGCTTCTTGCTCGCGTAGGTGATCTCGCGGTCGCTGTAGGCGAACATGAACGCGAAGTCGAACTCGATCTCGCGCATCAGCGCGAGCGTCTGCGCGTGGTCGTCCTCGGTCTCGCCGCAGAACCCGACCATGATGTCGGTCGAGATCGCGATGTCGGGCACCGCCGCGCGCAGCCGCTGGACGATCGCGCGGTACTCCGCGACCGTGTAGCCCCGACGCATGCGCTCGAGCACCGGATCGGAGCCGGCCTGCACAGGCAGGTGCACGTACGGGCACACCTTGGGCTCGCTCGCGATCACCTCGATCAGATCGGGCGAGAAGTCGACGGGGTAGGGCGAGGTGAAGCGAATCCGCTCGATGCCCTCGATCTGCGCGACCGCTCGCAGCAGCTCGGCGAAGCTGACGTCCTCCCATGCGTAGGAGTTGACGGTCTGCCCGAGCAAGGTCAGCTCGCGGTAGCCGGCCTCGGCCATCCGTCGCGCCTGGCGAAGCACCTCGCGCGGCGGCACCCCGCGCTCGCGCCCGCGGGTGAACGGCACCACGCAGAACGTACAGAACTTGTCGCAGCCGCGCTGGATCGTGACGTAGCCGGAGATGCCGTCGTCGTCGCCCTGCGCGAGCGCACCGTCGAGGCCTTCGTAGACCTCGGTCTTGTCGAGCAGCACGTCGACCGCTCGGTGACCGGCGAGCGCCTCGCGGGCGAGCGCCGCGATGTTGCGGTAGCTGTCGGGCCCGGCGACCAAGCGGATGTGCGGCGCCCGAGTCTCGAGCTTGTCTCGCAGGTGCTCGGCCATGCACCCCGTGATCCCGATGACCAGCTCGGGGTTGTCGGCACGGTGACGCAGCAGCTGGGTCGTGCGACCGTAGACGCGATCTTCGGCCTTCTCCCGCACCGCGCAGGTGTTCACCAGGATCAGGTCGGCCTCGGCCGGATCGCCCACGCGGCGCCAGCCGTCCGCGCGCAGCCGGCCGAGCACCAGCGCCGTGTCGGCCTCGTTCATCTGGCACCCGAAGGTCTCCATGTAGACCCGCGGCCCAGAGCCCAAGCCAGTGCCCAAATCAACGCCGGGCTCGGGCTCGGGCTCCGACGCCTGCGTGGACGTCTGCGGGGCTCGAGCGCTCTTGATCTGGACCAGGGCCATGGCGGCGCGAGCCTACGCCATCGCTGTGCCTTGGGCCATCGGCTGCGGCGCACAACGCGGGCCACCTCAGGGTAGTCACGTTTGCGTCCGCGAACTACAATGCGCGGCCAAACCGGGCGTCCCACACCGCCCGCACCGGAGAACCATGCGTCGCATCGGTCCGCTTTTGCTCAGCCTTTCCTGTCTCGCCCTGTTCGCCTCCTGCACCAAGGCCGCCGATCCCAAGAAGGCCGAGAACATCGGCCCGGTCGAGGCCGCCGACAGCAGCGGCGAAGCCACCGCCAACGGGGCGTTGCCGCCCTTGCCCGACGGTCCCGTCGCGATCGTCAACGGCAAGGAGATCACGTCGGCAGACTTCCACGGCATCTACGATCTCAAGCTGCAGAAGTACTCCGATCGTGGGCGCGACATCCCCAAGACCGCCGACCGTCGCTACCGCAAGTCGATCGTCGATCGCCTCATCTACCAGGAGGTCCTCCGCCAGGAGGCGGCCAAGCGCAACATCTCGCACGACAAGGACGCGCTGGCCCAACGCGAAGAGGCACAGAAGCGCGGCATCAAGGATTGGGACAAGCACCTGCGTCGCCGCGGTGAGAGCGAGGCCAGCCTGCGCGAGCTCTACATCGCCGAGCTGCTCGAGCGAGCGCTGCTCGAGGCCGACGGTGCGCTCGAGGTCAGCGAGGCCGAGATCCAAGAAGAGTACGAGAAGATGAAGCCCCAATATAAGAAGGACAAGGAGCGGGTCCGTGCGGCCCACATCCTGGTCCGGGTGGGGCCCGAGCAGCAGCCGGGGCCGGGTGAGCCGATCCCCGAGCCGACCGAAGAACAAAAGAAGCAGTGGGAAGCCGAGGCGCTCGCCAAGGCCAACGAGATCTACGCCAAGGCCAGCGTCGAAGGAGCCGACTTCACGGCGCTGGCGATCGAGTACTCGGAGGGTCCGAGCGCTCGCAAGGGCGGAGACCTCGGCATCTTCACCGCCGACCGCATGGTCGAGGAATTCTCCGACGCCGCCTTCCAGCTCGAGGCCGGCCAGGTCAGCAAGCCGATCAAGACCAAGTTCGGCTTCCACATCATCAAGGTGTTCGGCAAGTACCCGCCCGGCGATCTCCCCCGCGAGGCGCTCGAAGATCAGATCCGCGAGCGACTCTCGGCTCGCAAGCTCCACCAGGGCCGCCGCGATCTCAAGGAGAAGCTGATGGCCTCCTACGAGGTCAAGAACATCATGGACGAGGTGCTCGGCCCCGATCCTCGCGCCGAGCGACGCCAGCAGAATCGTCGTCAGGGGCATCCGCCTGGCGCTCGTCCTGGCGCTCCGGCGCAGCCGGGCGGCGGCACCCCGCCGACTTCACCGAGCGCACACCCGCCCGAGCCGACCGCTGGCGTCGAGCCGGGCGAGCCCGCAGCGGGTGAAGAGGCCGCGGCGCCGGCCGGCGAAGACGAGCCCGAGTAAAGTCACCTACGCACAAAAACGCGACAGCCAAATTTTGGCTGTCGCGTTTTTGTCTTTCACGCTGCGTACGCCACCGGAATTGCTGGCGTCACTCGACCAAAATGGCAGGTCGCGTGGGATCGATGGGGAGATCCACCACAATCGCAGGATTGGTCGGTCGATAGCGCAGCGTGCAGATACTGGCATTGATGTACAGCGTCTGTCCGACGCGCGCGGTGCCGTACGCTTCGTGGATATGGCCAAACACGTGGACGCGCGGCCGTATGCGCTCGACTGCCAGCCGCAGATCCTCGCACCCGACCAGCGCCCCGTCGTAGCAGCGATCGAGGATCCCGTACGGCGGCGCATGGGTGACGAGCACGTCAGTGAGCTCGGGGATCAGCGCCCACTTGGCGGCCAGCTCCGGCCCGCGCGGCAGGTTGAACGCCCAGTCGAAAAACCACGGCTGCCAGGGCGACCCCCAAAAGCGCAGCCCCAGTCGCTCGCACCCGCTGTCATGGAGAAAATCGAACGCCTCGAACGGCGCCTTCGCTTGCTCGAACGCGGCCTCGAAGCAGCGATCATGGTTTCCGGCAATCACGATCTTGTGCGCGTGCGGCTGGCGGGCCAGAAAACCCGCCCACGCGAGGGCTTCGTCGAGCGTGCCATGACTGCAGCCGTCGCCCGCGTGCACGAGCACGTCGCCTGGCGGGACCGGGAAGTCGTGAAATCCGTGGGTGTCGCTGACGAAGACGATACGGATGACGCTCATGCGGACCTGGATTGGTAGTCTAGGCCACCCGATGACCTAGTGCGATTCGAGCGTGGCAATTTTGCCGGCAACGCTCGGTGTCATTGGCGAGTCGAGGGCGTGATGCAGCGAAGCGGATGTGGTAGCAAGCGTCTGAGCGAGCCCGATTCGGCGAGGCGTCCCCCAGACTGGTCGACGCGATGCCGATCTCAGTAGGGCCAGCTGAAAAGAGTTTCGAGGTCGCGTCCATGAAGCACCCAACCGTCACCCCACCATCTCGTCGCATCGCTCTGCGTCTCGCATGCTCGGCCGTTTTGGCGCTTCCGCTGTTGCTCGGCGCCTGCGGTCCGCGGGTGTTCGAATCGGGCACCGCCAAGGTCATCGAGCCCAGCGCTCCGCCCGTCGCCGTCGAGGCTCCCGCCGAGGAGGCCCGCGTCGAGGTCACCGACGACAAGATCATCATTCGCGAGAAGGTTCAGTTCGACTTCAACAAGGCCACCATCAAGCCCGAGTCGGATGATCTGCTGGCCGAGGTCGCCAAGGTCATGAACGACAATCCGCGGCTCAAGAAGATCCGCGTCGAGGGCCACGCCAGCTCCGAGGGCAACCACGACTACAACGTCAAGCTCTCGCGCAACCGGGCCAAGGCCGTGATGGATCACCTGGTCAAGAAGGGCAAGGTCGACAAGAAGCGGCTCGAGTACGACGGCTACGGGCCCGATCGTCCGATCGCCAGCAACGACACCGAGACCGGGCGCGAGGCCAACCGTCGCGTCGAGTTCACGATCCTCGAGCAGGAGTACACGGTCACCAAGAAGTCCGTCGATCCCGAGACCGGCGAGGAAAAAGTCGAGACCGAGAAGAAGGCCGAGTAGCCGCAGAAAAGGGACCACGCCATGCGCATTCAAACTGCTCTGCTCACCACCCTCGCGTGCGCGGCCGGCTTTGCCAGCTCCGCGTGCAGCTTCATCGCTCGCGACACCCCGACCTACGAGCGCGACACCTCGGCGCTGCTCGACACCCGCGCCGGCCAGCTGCAGGCCTGCTACGACGACGAGCTCAAGCGCAACCCCGACATGGCCGGCAAGCTGACCGTGACCTTCACGGTCGAGAAGAAGTCCGGCAAGATCACCCAGCTGGCCTGGGACAAGAACCAGACCACCGTCAGCGAGACGCTCGCGACCTGCGTGATCACGGCGATCGACGGCCTCGCGTTGGCCGAGCCCGATCAGCGCGACGGCGTAGCGACCTTCAGCTACACGTTCCGCAACAACAAGCCGGGCGTCTGAGCGAACGGGCCCGCGAGAGCGGGCCGTACGCGATGTCCTATGGTGCCAAGCGGCGAGGTCGTGTCCACGGCCTCGCCCTTTCCAATTCCGCTCCGCAGCGCGTACCACCCGCGCGAGACATGTCGCACGTTGCCAGCTGCGCCCCGATTGCGGCACGATTCGCTGGTGCGCCGCTTGGTCTTGTCCTCTGTGTTCTTGCTGACGCTCGGAGCCTGCGCCGAGGGTGATGGTGGTCGAGACAACCCGATCTTCACGTCGGGCTCGTCGACCAACAACGACAACGCCGAAGGCACCGACATGGAAGGCGGCGACGGCGATGGCGAGTCGGGCGACGGGGACGGGGACCCGACCGGCGATGGGGATCCGACCGGTGACGGCGATCCGACCGGCGACGGTGATGGCGACTCCGGGGACGGCGACGCCGTCTGTGGCGACGACAACAAGGAGGGCGACGAGGAGTGCGACGGCAACGACCTCGCCGGCCTCGACTGCACCGACTTCGGCTTCGAGGATGGCACCTTGGTCTGCGCCGATGACTGCACGCTGGTCAGCGCCGCCTGCTCGACCTGCGGCGACAATCAGCTGTCGCCGATCGAGGACTGCGACGGTGGCAACTTCGGCGGCTTGACCTGCACCGATCTCGGCTTCGCCGGCGGCAACCTGGCGTGCGCCAACGACTGCAAGTCGGTGATCACCAGCGGCTGCATGCAGGCCCCGACCTGCGGCAACGGCAACATCGACGGCGGCGAGCAGTGCGACGGCAACAACTTCAACGGCAGCACCTGCCAGCAGCTCGGGTTCGACGGCGGCACGCTGTCGTGCACGGCCGGGTGCATGCTGAGCACCAGCAACTGCACCTCCGACGTGTGCACGCCGATGTTCGGGGCCTGCAGCCTGCTGATGAACAACTGCTGCGAGACCCTGACCTGCGTGCCGTTCTTCGGCTGCATGCCCGAGTGATGTGTCCGCGCTTGCGCGGACACGTCACTCCTAGTCTTGATAGCAGGACCGTAGCCGGTCCCGCTCCCCGCCGTGGCAAAGCCACGTCGGGGCCCCTCACCCCCTGCCCGCCGCTGACGCGGCGGTGGTTGTGGCGGTGACCGAACATTGTCGTGGCAGAGCCACGTTGCCCGCCGCTGTTGCGGTGACCGATCAGCACCGTGGCGAAGCCACGTCAGCGCGGGCCCAGGCGCTCGCGCATGTGCTTGGCTCGGCGCTCGGCGATGTCCAGCTCGCGGCGCTGCTCGGCGATGATCCGCTCGAGCTCGGCGACACGCTTGCTGAGCGACTCGTCGCGCAGGCGTAGCTCGCTCAGCTGCGCGGTGGCCTGCTCGAGCTTGGGCGTGACGCTGTCGAGCTCGCGTCGATAGTTGCGCGCTCGGGTGCGCCACTCTTCGTTCGAGCGGCGCAGCTCGGTCAGCTCGCTGCTCAGCCGCTCGACCTCGAGCAGCTTGGTCTGCAAGGTCGCGGCGAGCTGGGCGTCGAGGCTGTTGCCGCCGCTCGCTTCACGATGGGCGTCGTCGGCGAGCGCCTCGGCTCGCGCACGGGCGAGGTGGGCTTCGGCGAGCGCGGCCTCGAGCGCCGCGAGCTGATCTTCGAGCGCGCTGCAGCGCTGGGCCTGCAGCTGGGCACGGGCCTCGGCGTCGCGCAGCGTGGCGGCGAGGGCGTCATCATTCGGCACGACTCGCGCCGCGATCGGCTCGATCCATTCTTCGACCCGCACCCGCGCAGCTTCGATGCGATTCGCGAGTGCGTCGAGTCGAGCCTGCACGTCGCAACCGTAGAATTCCCGCGAGTCGCCGAAAAGGGGGGTGATGTTTGCGACTCGGTGCCGTGCATGCTCGACGTCGGCCAGCTGGCCGTATCGAGGACCCACGCAGCCAGGCGCGTTTGTCTCGTTTCCACGCTCGCCGCCTGCGGATGATGGTGCGACCGTGGCGACCATTCGAAAAACTGCAGATCTTCGCCACGAGAGTGGCCTCAAAGGATGCGCGGGCTCGCGCGTCGAAGCGTGGGTTATGGTCTCGCATGATGCCGGCCCAGAGCTTGGCGCGAGACGCCGACGCTTCGCGTAGCCCCACTACATCCCCCCGCGTGCTGCTCGTCGAGGACGAGCGTGCCGTCGGTGACGCGTTGACCGACTGTTTGGAGCAGATCGGTTGCACCGTGATCGCCGCCCCCGATCTAAACAGCGCAAATGCCTCTGCGCGCGATGACGCGCAGGTATTCGATGTCGCAATCCTCGATCTCGAGCTTCCGGACGGAAATGGTCTGGAGCTGGTCGAGGCACTGCGCTCGCGCGCGAACCCTTGTGTATCGCTGGTGCTGACCGGCCACGAGGAGATCGAGTGGGCCCGGCGAGCTGCGGCCATGGGCGTCGCCGGATTCCTGCGCAAGCCGGTCTCGGCTCGCAAGCTCTCCAGCGAGGTCGCCAAGGCGATCGAGCGCAGCCGAGAGATGCGGGCGTGGCTGGCCAAGGACGAGGGCCAGGGAGTCAGCAGCGACGCCGAGGTCGTGGCCTCGGCCGTCGTCGCCGATCTCGAGCACCCCACCGACCGTCCGGTTCGCACTCCGCAAGAGCAGGTCCGCGTGCTGTCGCGCGAGTTCGGGCTCACCGATCGCCAGACCGAGGCGCTCGAGCGCGTCAGCCAGGGCTGCCGCGATCGCGAGATCGCCGACGCGATGGGCGTGTCCTATTCGCGGGTTCGGCAGCTGCTCGCGGCCGGGTTCGGGAAGCTCGGCGTGAAGTCGCGCAACGACTTCATCCGCTTCCTCTGCGAACGCCAGGGCTGACACCGACTCACCGCGAGATCGAGCAGGTGGCACGCACGGACGTTTGGGTCCGTGTGCCGCTCGATCTCGCACTCAGTCCAGCGTAGTGCGGTCGCAGACCGCGCTGCGCCGACGTCATCGATCCGCGAGTGAATCGCTACGCTGCGGCGGTCATCCCCGCGTGGGGATGAATTGTGCAATTGACATTGGGTGAGCTTTGACGGTCCCGGGTGCGTGCGTCACAAACAACGACGAGCACCCGACAGCTTGTTGATTCAACAGGGATGAAACAATGCGGACCTATGATTCTCGACGGCGAGTTTTGGTTACTGGTGGGGCCGGCTTCCTTGGCTCCCATCTCATCGATCGGCTACTCGAACATGGAGACGAGGTGATCTGCGTCGATAATATGTTCACGGGTACCCGGGCCAATATCGAGCACTTTCATAGTCATCCTCGCTTCGAGTTCATTCGTCACGACATCACGCTTCCGCTCCATCTCGAGGTGGATCAAATCTACAATCTCGCGTGCCCGGCCAGTCCCATACATTACCAGCACGATCCGGTGCAAACCACCAAGACCAGCGTGCACGGGGCCATCAACATGCTCGGGCTGGCCAAGCGCCTCGACGCGCGAATCCTCCAGGCCAGCACCAGCGAGGTCTACGGCGATCCTGCTGTGCATCCACAACGCGAGGGATACTGGGGGAATGTCAATCCCATCGGTCCGCGCAGTTGCTATGACGAGGGCAAGCGCTGCGCTGAAACTCTGTTTTTCGACTACCATCGGCAGCATCGGCTCGACATTCGTGTTGTGCGGATCTTCAACACCTATGGTCCGCGGATGCACCCAAAAGATGGTCGGGTGGTCAGCAATTTCATCCTGCAGGCACTGCGTGGCTCGGATATTACGGTCTACGGCAGCGGTCAGCAGACACGTAGCTTCTGCTACGTCGATGATCTGATCGACGGCCTGGTTCGCTTCATGAATCTGTCGTCAAACTCGCAGGGTGAACTAGGCTACCCGGGACCCATCAATCTCGGTAATCCGTGTGAGTTCACCGTTCGCAGCCTCGCCGAACAGATCATCGAGTTGACCGGCTCGCGCTCGCGGCTCGTGTATTGTCCGCTGCCCACCGACGACCCCATGCAGCGCCAGCCAGACATCGCCCGCGCGCGCGAAATGCTGGACTGGCAGCCCCGGGTGTCGCTGGAAGAAGGCTTGAAGAGGACAATTGCCTATTTCGACAACATGCTCACGAACGGTATCGCATAGTCATCGCATAGTCATCGCATAGTCACTGCACAGCCTCGAATGCCCAGCACGGATCGATCTAGTCATGCAGCCTCCGCAATTCGAACACGACCTGACACGTCCAACCATCCTCGTCACTGGTGGCGCCGGCTACATCGGCAGTCATACATGCAAGGCGCTAGCGCGAGTCGGCTATCTGCCCGTGACCTACGACAACCTGGTATATGGTCACGAATGGGCGGTCAAGTGGGGGCCACTCGAGCGTGGCGACGTGCAGGACCGTGGGCGCTTGGCCGAGGTCATCGCGCGTTGGCGTCCTCGCGCGGCCATTCACTTCGCGGCGTACGCCTATGTCGGCGAGTCGGTCAGCGATCCAGCCAAGTACTACGACAACAACGTGAATGGCACGCTGAGCCTGCTCGAAGCGCTGCGCGGCGGCGGGATCGATCAGCTGGTGTTCTCCAGCACCTGTGCCACCTACGGCGTGCCGGAGCGCTCGCCCATCGAAGAAGACCACGCGCAGGATCCCGTGAACCCCTACGGCCGGAGCAAGCACATGATCGAGCAGATCCTGCGCGACTACGGCCACGCGTATGGCTTGCGCTCGATCGCGTTGCGCTACTTCAACGTGGCTGGGGCAGATCCAGACGGCGAACTCGGCGAGGAGCACGATCCCGAGACCCACCTGATCCCGCTGGCGATCGAGACCGCACTCGGCCGGCGGGACACGCTGCAGATCTTTGGCGACGACTATCCCACGCCCGATGGCACCGCGATTCGTGACTACATCCACGTCGTCGATCTGGCTGCAGCGCACGCGCGCGCGCTGCAACTGCTCGAGCGCGGTGGTGCGAGCATCGCCTGTAATCTCGGCACCGGGCGCGGCTACTCGGTACGTGAGGTAGTGAGCGCCGTCGAACGAGTTACCGGCCGCAAGGTAAATGCACACATTGCGCCACGTCGTGCCGGCGATCCGCCTGCGCTGGTTGCTGCGCCCGGTCGTGCACACAAGCTGCTGAACTGGCAACCAATTTGCTCCGACCTGAACACGATCGTGTGGTCGGCCGCCCGTTGGACCTCTGCGCGGTGTGGTGCACGATGAGCGCGATCAACACCTTGCTCAGGCCTGACCCTCGTGCATTGCTGCACGAGGATCACCTCGACCTCGATCAGCGTCCGCGTGCGAGCGGCAAGTTCATCTTTGTCGGCGACCGTAAGTTGTGGATACGTGGTGTCACGTACGGCACCTTCGCGCCCCAGCAAAACGGCGAAGACTATCCGCCCGACGAGGTGCTCGCGCGCGACTTCGCGGCCATGCGTGCCAGCGCGATCAATACCGTGCGCTGTTACACGGTCCCGCCGCGGCGGCTGCTCGACCGCGCGTGGGCGCACGGCCTGCGCGTGATGGTCGGGCTGCCGTGGGAGCAGCACGTTGCGTTCCTCGACCAGCCCGAGCGTGCGCCCGACATCGTCCGCCGAGTGGCCGAAGGGGTCCGCAGCTGCGCCGGACACCCCGCGGTGCTGTGCTACGCGATCGGCAACGAGATACCCGCGTCAATCGTGCGCTGGCACGGGCGGCGGCGCATCGAACAGTTTCTGCGGCGCTTGTACGAGGCGACCAAGCGCGAGGATCCGGATGCGCTGGTCACCTACGTGAATTTTCCGACCACCGAATACTTGCATCTCCCGTTCCTCGATTTCTTCTGCTTCAATG
>DATLLB010000209.1:0-6355 GCA_035538075.1 Enhygromyxa sp. | reverse complement strand
CGAACACGATCGTCCAGCCTCGACACTCGAACACACGGCGAACGCCCGCCGCGTAGCCGAGCCACGAGTAGAACTTCAGCGGATCGCGGTGGGTTTGAACCTCGACCGCCACCGCAGCGACGTGCTTGCCCGATCGAGGATTGGCCATCGCCGCGACCGCCCAATCCGCGTACATGACGTTGTCAGGATTCGCGGGGTTGGGCAGCTCGTTGGATGCCAACGCATACCCACGATGATTGCTGCCGATGCTCGCGTCGAAGCGTCGCGCGAGCTCGAACACGAGGCGAGGGTTGTGCTTGAGGAGAAAGAGGAGACCTTGATGAATCGGACCAGGCATCCGAAGGCGATGACACGCGAACCATGGTCGAGCAACGAATCGACGCCACTTTGTCGAGCACTATTTTCGAGTGGCCAACCGGCGGGCCAAAGTGGCCAACCCACGGGCCACTCGGCGATCGAGATCAGCGATCGAACCACCCGTTCCACGCGTCGAGCAGCGCGGGCTCGAGCGCGAGCAACTCGGCCAGCTCGTCGGCGAAGACGATCGTGCGTGGATCGGGAGCGAGCCCGGGTGCGACCGTGAGCATGTGTCGGACCTGCATGTCGAGCGCGAGCGACCAGCACTCGCTCGGCCCGTTTGCCAGCGCGAGCCCATCGATGCGCTGCAGCTGCCCGAGCTCGTCGCTCCACAGCCACAGCCACGGATGCCCCTCGCCGTCGAGCTCGAGCGTGGCCGGGCTCATCGCACGCGCGAGCACGTCGCTGCGATCGCTCGGGCCGCGACCAGCCGCGACCCGCGTCCACGCGCCGCCGCTCGCGATCCACAGCGAGCCCGCACCCGCCAACCATCGCTCGGGCCGATCGATCGCCCAGCTCGCCCGCGCGCTCGTGTGCTCGCTCGCGAGCTCGAGCTCGACGACGCGCCAGCGCTCCGCGTCGCGCTCGATCACCCGCAGCGTGCTCGCGTCGGGCAGATCACAGACCGCCACGATCGAGCGCGGCAGCGTCTGCCAACGCAGCGGCAATTCGACGTCGCGCGGATCCGTCAGCGGACAACCACCCGGGACCAGCTCGGCCACGTCGATCACCGCGACCCGCTCCCCCGCATGCAGCAGCAGCGTGCCGTCGCCGCCGAGCAGCTCGACGCGAGCTCGATGCTCACCCAACCACCAGCGCTCGACCGGCTCGCCCGCCCGCACGCGCAGGAGATCGACGCCACCACCCGCCGTCCGCGTGAGCAGAAACTGCCCACCGGCGACCCGCACGGGCGCGCGATCGCAGGTCACCGGCAAGAACGGACTGCGTCCCTCGGCCGCGCCTCGCCACTCACGACGACGGCCGAGCAACGCGACCACGCCCAGCCGCTCGGGATCGATCAGCCGCGGCCGCCCGCGCTCGACCGCGACCAACAACCACCCATCGATCGAGCCCAGCGCCGCGATCGACCCCGAGCTGTCGCCCCGCCCGCTGCGAACCATCGGGTCGACGTACTCGCGCTCGCGCACGCGCAGCTCGGCGCCGTCGATGTCGACGCGCACGAGCCCGACGCGCCCACTCAGCGCGCTCCCGGCCATGAACAAGCTGGTCTGTCCCGCCATCGCTACGGTCCCGCCATCAAAACCAGTGAGTTCTCCGTGCGCCAGCATGAAGAACTCAGAGGATGCAAAACCGGACCATGAAGTCGCGGCAGCGATCGAACAACACCTGCACGATCGCTGCCGCGGCGGCGTCGAGCCGCCCGGCGTTCTCATGCAGCTCCCGATAGACGACCGAGTCCGCGCGCGCCTCGTAGGGCAGCGTCATCAGCTCGCCGCGCACTCGCGGATCAGCAAGCGCGGCCAAGAACCGGTCGAAGCACAGGAACGGCTCGCGCGCGAGCGCGGCCGCGTCGAAGTGCTCGAGCGCGCCGAACAAGCGCAGCAAGGACGGCCAGCCGATGCGCGAGGCCAGGACCTCGTCACGCGAGCCGTCGTCCTCGATCGCGTCGACGGCCCAGCACTGCAAGGCGATGTTGGCGAGGTGCCAGAGCTTGCGTGAGTGACGAAGCTTGAGCACGCGAATCGCCCAGCTCTTGTCGAGCTCCTCGACCTTGTGGCGATAGTCCATGCACAAGGTCCGGTAATAGCGGTGCAGATCATTGCCGAGCGAGCCAAGGAAGCGGCCGCGAGAGATCTGGGCGTCGGCGTAGGCACGAAAGACCGCGTGCTTCATCCGTCGCCCGCCGCCGGCCAGCCACGCGCCTTCGGTCAGCAGCAGCGCGCGGTAGGTCAGGGTCTCGTTGGTGTCGAGCCGACCGCCGATGTTGCGCGTCAGCGTGCGCAGATCGATGGCCTGATCGAAGGTCTTTTGCGGGATCTCGAACGCGGCCGCCAAGCGCCCGATGATCTGCTCGCGGCGGAGCTCGGCGCTCGCTCGATCGATGCGCTCCGAGTCGAACAAGAACGCGAGATCGAGATCCGACTCCGACGAGGCCTCCAGGCGCCCGAGCGAGCCGAACGCAAACGTGGCGGTCTGGTCCCCATGCTCACCCAGCTCGGCCAGCTGCGCGCGAGCGAAGCGGAGCGCCGCACGAGAGTAGCGCTCGGCCGCGAGGATCGCCGGCGTGTCGGCCGGCTGCAGACCGATCCGCGGCAGGCACTCGAGGTACGCCGAAGCGAACGGCTGCTCGTCGAGCGCGTCCATGCGATCAGATCTCCGGCGCCTCGGAGCTGAGGTCGAGCTCCGCACGCGCAGCCAACCCCGGGAGCGGCAGGCTCAGTTGATCTTGCCGACGCGAGACCAACCACCCGCGCGTCCGCTCGTGTCGATAGCGGCGTGGCCAGTCCACGAGCGGCAGCCCCTCGGGCCCGGGCTCGATCGCCGGATCGACGAAGTAGCGCTTGCGCGTGCGCACCAGCAGCGGACGGCGCTCCGCGGCGCCCGTGTCCGCGCCGACGATCTCGCCGTAGCGCTCCGAGGCCCACAGCTCGTAGTCGCGATCGTCCCCGCCGTCGAGCAGCGCCGCGGCCAGCTCGTCCGCGCCGAGCCGCCGTCGCAGCGCCGGATCATCGAAGTGATCGAGCGCCTCGAGCACGTCGCGGTCGAGCTTGCTGGCGACCAGCTCGCACAGCCGCGCCTCGGCCAGGATATTGGACGGCAGGTTGATCACGCGATCGTAGACCTGGTCCTTGAGCAGCCAGAATCGATCGATGGCCGGCAGCGCCTCGCTGGCGATGCCGAGCTCGCGCCCGATCCACGTGAAGATCCGCGTCGGCAGCTTGCGCTGGCGCAGGCGAAAGTCGCGAGCGACCCGGTGAATGCCCTCGAGCGTGTCGAGGTTGATCGGCGCTTGCAGCAGCTTGGCGAGCGGCTGTAGCTCGGGCGCGAGCGTAGGATCGTGATCGACGATCGCCCACACCGTGGCCGGATCGAGATCGATCTGCTCGAGCGCAGGCGCGAGCGAGCGGGCGCGTGGGATCGGCCCGGTCCCGAGCACGATCCAGCGCCCCACCTCGTGGTGCCCGGCGCCGAGCAGCCGCGCGAACGCAGGCTCGGCCGCGTGCGACAGCGGATAGTGCCCGATGTCGTGCAGCAGACACGCGGCCACGAACAGCTGCGCTCGCTCGCGCGGGAGCTCCAGATCCACCGCTGCGTCAGCCGCCAGGTTGGCGACGCCGAGCGAGTGCTCGAGCCGGTTCGACGCTCGCCGCGAGCGCGGGTGTTGATCGAGCGTGCCGAGGAAGCTGATCCGCCCCAGCCGCGACAGCCACGGGCTCGCGAGCAGGGTCTCGCCGAGCAGCTCGACGATGCGCGCGCGCTGGCGACCGAGCGTCATTCCGAGGCACCATAGCCTGTCCCGAAGCGCGGGTGGACGATAAGGTCGCCGGCCATGACGCGACCTTGCTCGGCGACCCTGCAGCTGCGCTTGCGCGTGGCCACGAAGCTCGGCTGGCGCAGCACGTGCCTCGATCCGGAGACCGGCTGGTTGTGGAAGATCGAGCGGGGCGACCGCTCGCTGATCCTCGCCGGCCCAACCTCCTCGCTCAACGACGCCGCAGCCGCGCGACTCACCGTCGACAAGTTCTTCACCAGCACGGTCCTGCGCGCGGCTGGCCTGCGCACGCCCGATACTGTCCGCTGTCTGCGAGCCGACGCGAGCGCGAACGACCGCGAGGCCTTCGCAAGTCAGCGCGGGCTCGAGCCTGCGCTCGCGTTCGCCGACGCGCGCGGCTATCCGCTGATCGTCAAGCCCAACCGCGGCGCCCGAGGGCAGTGCGTGAATCGAGTCGACGACCGCCGCGCGCTGGTGCGTGCGATCGAGCGCGTGTGGACGATCGATGAGCTCGCGTTGGTACAGCCCGCCCTGCCCGGCCTCGATCTGCGCGTCGACCTGCTCGATGGTGAGCTGTTGCTCGCTTACGTACGGCGACCGCTGCGCCTGATCGGCGACGGACGCTCGACGGCGCTGCAGCTGCTGGCAGCGATCGATGGTCGGGCGACCAACGAGCACTTCATGGCCAAGCTGCGCGCCGAACCGCTGTGGGGCGAGACGCTCACGGCGGCAGGGCTGCGCGAGGACTCGGTGATCGCGAGCGGCCTCGAGATCACGTTCCCGGCCACGGTGCTCAACCTCAACCGCTGCTGCACCGCCGAGCTGTTCGAGGCGCTGCCCGAGCCGTGGATGGCGTTGTCGCGCCGCATCGCCGGCGCACTGCGGCTTCGTCATTGCGGCATCGACTTGCGGGTGCCCGCCAGCGTCGATCCGCTCGCTGGCGATCCCAAAGACGCGACTGTCCTCGAGGTCAATGGATCGCCATCGATCATGCAGATTCACGAGCTCGGTGCAGCTGCGCTCGCGGAGGCAGCCGAGCGACGCGTGCTCGAGGCGATGCTCGCCGCAGTGAATGATCGCAGTGAGGGTTGTCGCTTCGCGGAGCGAGCCTAGACTTCAAGAGTCGACGAAGACGGGGCGAGCAAGGACGCTCGAGGCCGGCGCCACGGATGGCGCCACACCGGTTCGATCAAGCACCCCACTCCTCGTCGTTTGGCTCACTATGCGGGGCGTAAAAGCGCCGCAATTGCAGCGCCTCGCCATCCCAGCAAGCAGCCGCTGCATAGCCGCTCGGGCACGGCAGATCGATCATTCGCCAGCGTCGCGCCTCGTCGCCGGCTCGCTCGGTCCGCAGCAGCTGCGGCTCTTCGCCTTCCCCATAGCTGATCGAGAACGCCGTGGAGGCGAAGCTCAAGCCGGTGCCGATCGCCTTGAGATAGGCCTCCTTGCGCGTCCACGCGCGATAGAACGCGGCCGGCTGCGCGTGCGCGGGGATCCGACGAAACACCGCGACCTCGTCGGCCGCGAAGAAGCTCTCGGCGATCGAGGCGAACTCGCGCCCGGCTCGGGCCTCCTCGACGTCGACGCCGAGGCGCAGCTCCGGTCGCTCGAGGATCACCCCGACCAGCGCCACGTTGCCCGAGTGCGAGAGGTTGAAGCACAGCGGCGCCGGGTCACTGCTCGGTCCCGATCCCGGACCAGTCGCGAGCGCAGGCTTGCCATGCTCGCCGTAGACGAAGCACAGCTCGCGAGGATCGGCGCGCAGGTACAGCGACAAGATCCGCCGCAGCTCCGCGCGTGCACGGTACGACTGCCGCCGCTTGGACTCGATGATGATGCGATCGGCCTTGGCGGTCTCTTCGGCGCTGAGCAGCGCACGATCGGCCTCGCTGATCGGCCGCGCGAGATCGATCTCCCACACGTCGAACACCCCCGCGCGGCGCTCGAACGCCGCTGCCGATCGGACGCGCATCATCGGTGTCCCTCGCGGCTGTAGATCGAGTTGCACTGATAGCCGACCTCGACCGCGCCGGCCGGCACGACGCTGAGCTCCTCCTCGAACTTGCCGTCGTACTGCAACCAGATGCGCGCGCCCTGCTCGACGGTCACCGATTCGACCTTGGTCGAGCCCACCTTCTTGGTCGGCGTGGACGGACCCGGCACGGTCGCGCTGATCGCAATCGTGACCGCCTCGGGGCAGCTGTTGCGCACCTGCACATCCTGCGCGATTGCGGGGCTCGGCGGCGCGTAGGGTCGATCGTCGTGGTCGGGCTCGCTCGCGCGACCGCAGCCGAGCAGCGCGAGCGATGCGAAGCAAGCGAGCTGGAGGGTCCTCATCAAGCCCAGGCTAGCGCTGCCGCTGCCCGTGTACACTGCTCGCGCAATGAAGCGCGAGTTGTTTGACGAAGACCACGAGATCTACCGCCGGACCGTGCGCGAGTTCCTCGAGCGCGAGGTCGTGCCCAAGCAGGAGCAGTGGCGCGAGGCCGGCAGCGTCGATCGCGAGAGCTGGCTGGCGGCGGGCGAAGCGGGGCTCTTGTGCCC
>DATLLB010000208.1:0-13210 GCA_035538075.1 Enhygromyxa sp. | reverse complement strand
TCGGCCCACTCGCGCGGGAACAGCTGCGGGATCCGTCGACGCTGCGCCGGGTGGATCGGAATCCGTACGAACCCCGGCGTCGCCTCGCCAAACCACCGCGGCGCTTCGTCCAGCCAAGCACCGGCTACGCGAGCGAGGCTCGCCTCCACGTCCATGCAGCCGACGGGCGTGTGCGCCAGCTGTTCGCCCGCGTAGCGGACGACCTCGGCCCGGCGCAGCCCCAGGCGCGTGCGGTTGCCCGGATGCCAGGGATGTCCGTCGGTCACGAAGTGCTCGGGATCGCAGAGCCGCGGATCACCGCCCAGCTCGCCCCGGCGGGCGAGCGCCTCGCGAAGCTCGCGAGCCAGCCGTGCCTGCGCGAGATTGATGATCGAATCGATGATCTCCGCTCGGACGCGCACGCGATCCGCCTCCGGCAACCCCTCACGCGTCGCGAGCAATTCCAGGATCGCCAGCGGATCCTCGATCCGCGGATCCTCGACCGACGCGAGCATCGGCCAGTCGAGCTCGAACGCGCCGAAGCGAGCCAGCGGCACCTCGATCGCGCCGCCACCCAGCTCCACACGCAAGCACTCGCGCGCGCGCGAGCTCTCGAGCAGTCGCTCGCGGGCCGCGTTGAGCAGCAACCGCCAGGTCGTCTCGCGCACCGCTGCGCTCCAGCGTGTGGCCAGCGAGTCGGGTCGTGCGAGTCGATCCGCATCGGCGTGGGCGAATGCAGACCGCAGCGGACCCGCCCGTAGCGCCTCGATCCAATGTCCCCAGGTCCGAGCCTCGCTCGTCAGCGTGTGATCGAGTTCGTTTCCGGCCAACGCCGAGAAGCTACGCCCCGTCGTTTGCATGGCCCAGACGCGCTGTTTCCGCCCATTTCCAGGCCGCCGACGCAAGTGGACGCTCGCTCGAAAGAAGCCTAATTTCGAGGACATGGACGGCGCGCGGGAAGTCGCGTGGGCGGTGACTCGAGCCGGATGCGGACGCGGTCAGGTCGCCGGGGACTTCTCGGCGCTGGTCTCGGAGGTCGAAGCGGCGTGGGCGAACCTGTTCCCGCGCAGGCTGGGCTACTGCACGCGCACGGAATTGATCTCCGACCACGTCGTGCGCCTCGAGGTGCGGCGCGGCGACTTCGAGGGTCATGTCGAGCTCTGCTGCGACTACGATCGCCGCGACGCCGGCCGCATTCGTGCGGTCGCCTCGGCCCGCTCGCAGCGAATGGCCGAAGCCGAGGCTGCCGGTCAGCGGATCATTCGCCGCGCTCGTGGAGTCGCCACTGCCGTCGGCGCGCTGATGTGCGTGGGCTTCTGCTGGTTGGCCGCCGGTGTACACATGCCGGTCGTCGGCGGCTTGATGCTCTCGATCATCACCGCCTGCTTGCTGGTCGGTGGCGGCAACCTCGGCGCGCGCGTGGGCGAGGTCGTGGCTGGTTGGCGCATGCTCAGGGCGGAGCGGGCGGTGCTCGCCGACATCGGCGTGCAGGCGGACATCCGCCGATGGAACAGCTTGAATCGTCAGCTGCGAGGCCACCGTCGCGCACTGGCCCGCGGGTTGGGTGCGGACCCGTTCCGGCGGGCGGCTCTCGGGGCTGGCTGAGAATCTCAAATGGCAACGAGCGAACCGGCGTGATCAAGGAGTCTCGCCGATTCGCTCGCTCGTTAGCGACTAGATTTTTGGGTCACCACCGAAGGGCGACCCGCCTCGCATCACTGCGGATCGTCTTTGTCGTGGCCCTTGCCGCTGCCACCGCTGCGCTTGATCGAGAAGCCGACCAAGCACTTGGTCGTACCCTGACCATCCTGGAAGGTGGGGACGATCCGGACGTCCTCGGCCTTCACGGCGCCGACGAGCAGCTGGACCATCTCCGGCGTCATCGTTCGGCTCCCGCACGAGGTCCCACCCCATCGGTACTCGGTGGTGGTCTTGCCCGAGCTCACAAACAGCCGACCATGAAACTGGACGTACGCGTCGGAGGAGGGGGCGTTGACCTCGATGCTCTTTGCCCGGCCTTCGGAGCCTTTCTCGTCGGCCGCGTACGCGGTCATCGGGATTGCGAGGGCCAGGGCGAGGGCGGGGAGCGAGAAGGCGAAACGGCGGGAACGCATGTTGGTCGAGTCTCCAGCGTGGTGGTGTCCGAGCGCGAGGGATCCGTCTCGGTCGCTTCGTGAGTCCACGCGCAGGCTGCGGGTGAAGCGAAGCGGCCAACCGACGCCCCCGAATCGGATCCGATTCACCACGCGCTGCGGCCGTGGCTGTCCGTCGCATGTATCGAAAGCGCCCCCTCGCGCCGCGCTTCGTTGGTTTTTTCGCGGCTGCTCGCGCGCTTGCTAGCCTGATCGCACGCTGGCGTCGTGTCCCGTGGATGCGCGCTGGGCCTGAGATCCCGCCGAGGTACTGCATGCCGGTTCAGCGACCCCGCTCCCACTCGTCGAGTCCTCGCGTCGTGCTGCTCGCAAGCGCGGTCTGCTTGCTGGCGCTGGGCTGTGCCCACACCAAGGCCGACAGCGAGGCACCGGTGCCGGGCGAGGACAGCCCCGAGGTCGCGCAGCTGCGACGCGAGAACGCGGCCCTGCGCAACCGCCTGCAGAACCTCGAGGAGCGCATGCGCATGCTCGAGCGCGAGGGCGCCGAGGCCAGCTACGGTAGTGATGGTTATGAGCGTTACGGATCGATCGAGAGTGAGGATCCGGGCGCGTGGGAAGAGCCCGATCTCGATGGCCCGCGCCAGCTCCCGGTCGTCAAGCTGACGCCCAGCGGAAAGTCTATCGAGCGGCCCGAGCCGAGCCCCGAAGCGCAGCCGACCGCGGCGACGCGCGGTCGCGGCTCGATCGCACTCTCCCCGGTCCCGCACAGCGGAGCGCCGGACTACGCGGGTGACTACGTCGTCGACGCCAGCGGCGAGGCCGAGGACCACGGTAGCTACGATGACTCGGCGCCCGATGCCGCGGAGCCCAGCGGGCAGCCGGCGAGCTATCGATTGGTCGGCAGCAAGCTCGTGCAGGCGACCAAGCGCAAGCCGGTGGCCGGGCCCAGCCGCGATCGCGATACCGGCGTGGTCAAGGACTACGACAAGGCCATGGACCTCTACCGCGACGGTCGCTACGCCGAGGCCGAGCAGGCCTTCAGCGCGATCGTCAGCGCCCACCCGGAGCACGACTACGCCGACAACGCGCTCTACTGGCAGGGCGAGGCCGCCTACGATCAAGCCCACTACGCCGACGCGCTCGCGGCCTTCACCAAGGTCGTCGAGAAGTACGGCGGCGGCAACAAGGCCCCCGATGCGCTGCTGAAGATCGGCCTGTGCTACGGCCGGCTCGGCGACGCGGCCAATGCCCGCGACGTCCTCACCCAGCTGATCGCCGCGTACCCCTCGGCCAACGCCAGCAAGATCGCCAAGCGCAAGCTCGACGATCTCGAAGACTGAGAGTCCAACGCAATGCACGTCTCGTTTCGCTCGAGTCTCACCGGCCTGCTGGTCTTCTTCGTGCTCAGCCCGGCCTCGGCCGCGCCGCCACAAAACGACCAGTCACGCGGTGGCGGTGGCGAGGCCGACATCGGCATCGGCGGCTTCACGCCGCCGCCCGACGCTGAGTTCGATCCCTCGACCAGCTCGGATCCCGGGCTGCTCGATCAGCCGCGCTCGCAGGTGCGGGATCAGACCTACGGCCCGACCGGCACCGGTGATCAGCTCGGCTACGACATCATCGATGGCAGCTGGGAGGTGCAGACCGGCTGGAATGATCAGGTCGTGCCCGACTATCACGTCGTGCAAGAGGGCGACACGCTCTCGGGCATCTGCGCCTACTACTACGGCGACATGTATCTGTGGCCGAAGATCTGGTCTTACAACCCGCACATCACCAACGCGCACTGGATCTTCCCCGGCGACCGCATCCGCCTGACCGATCCCTACGACAGCGTGACCGGGCCCGACGGCGAGGGCTTGAGCTACGCCGAGACCTACGACCCGCGTGACGCTGGCGGCCAGACCTACCTGCTCGAGCGCTACGCGTTCATCGACGAAGAGGAGCTCAACAAGTCGATGGAGGTGGTCGGTGGCGCCAACGCGGCGGTCATGATGGGCACGCTCGACACCGCGTACATCGGCTACGACGAGGGCAACCCGCCGATCCCCGGCGAGCGACTCAGCGTCTATCGCAAGAAGCAGCCGGTCTACGACATCAAGGTCAAGGGCAAGAATCAAAAGCAGAAGAAGGGCAAGCGGATCGGCTGGTTGGTCGAGGTCGTCGGCGAGGTCTACGTGCACAGCGTGGCCGAGAAGTCGGCCGAGGCCGAGATCGTCGACTCGGTCCAGCCGGTCGAGCGCGGCAATCGGGTCGGTGAGCTCAAGACTCGCTTCACCCGCGTGTCGCCGACCGCCAACGAGGTCACGACCAACGGGCTCGTGGTCGAGATCATCCGCGAGCACACGATCAGCGGCGAGGCGCAGTTCGTGATCGTCAACCTCGGCGCCGAGGATGGCATCCGCCGCGGCAACACCATGGAGGTCGTGCAAAAGGGCGACGCGTACACGCCCGACCACCGCCTCCACCAGCCCTACGACCAGGGGCACCCGCGGCGAGTGTTCGCGCACCTGATGGTGCTGCAGATCGAAGGCGACAGCGCGCTGACGGTCGTGACCCACTCGCTGCAGGAGATCGTGATCGGCGATCACGTCGAGATCATCGCCGCCGGCGACGAGCCCGAGGACTTCGAGGCCTACGACGCCAACAAGCGAGGCGAGCGGCGCGGGCTCGATGCCGAAGGCGACGCGTCCTCGGACGACGGCTCGGTCGAGGCCGAGGGCAGCCTCCGCGTCGGGGGCTGACCCGCCGCTCTCAATTGGGCTTGTCCCTCGTGCCGCGCTTGGTCGACTGCGTGTGCGTCCGCTTGCTGCGGTCGCGGCTGGTCGACGACTTCAAGCGCTCGGCCTCGTCGGCGATGATGTCCGGCGACTGATCGTGGTCGCTGGCGCCGGGCTTGGGCGAGCGCGGGCGTACTTCTCGTTTGGGCTTCTCTTGCTCGTTGCGTGGCATGCCCGGCGATCGAGCAACAACCGAGCCAGCAGCGACGGCGGCGGCCGCGGAGCTCACGACCAATCGGGTCGTGCCAAGCGGCGCCCGTAGTTGCACTCGGCCCACTCGATCAGCGGCGCCGAGCTCGGTCGCACGTGCAGCTCGAACTCGGGACCATCGATGCGCACGACCTCGACGGTGGTCGCGTCGACGTCGACGGTCGCACGCAGCACGCCGCGATCGAGATCGACGCTCAGTCCGCGCAGCTGGCCTCGCTTGCGTCGCGCGACCTCGGCGACCAAGTCGGAGGCGAACGCGACCATCGGCATCACCGCTCGGCCCTCGAGGTCGCGGCCGCACCCATCGGAGAAGTGCAAGCGCAGGTGTCCGCGACGCGCGTGAAATTTGAAGGAGGCCAAGCCCACGGCCCGCACATTACCTGCACTGCGATGAATGACAAGCGCCGATTGTGATGATTTTGTCGAGTGCAGCATCGGCGGATTTTTTCGGGAATCTGCGGAAACGGCGGTCTCGGCGGCATTTCTCGCAATGTGAACGCTATCGGTCAGTGTAGGTATTTTCCATTGAGCAGCGCAATGTTGGTCTTCCGGCCAAGTGATCGAAAGGTCGATTTACGGCGCGAGTGTACGGATTCCAGCGGGGCCGTTACACTGCGACGAGGATGGCAGACGCGCGCACGAGTCGGTTGGTGTGCCCACCACACCTCGCTGATGAAATCATCGCTGGTAATTGCGTCGCGTTCGTCGGCGCGGGGTTCTCGGCCGCCGCCAATCTCCCGGCCTGGACCGAGCTGCTGCGCGAGCTGGCCAGCGGGGTCGGGGAGTCGCTGCGCGCGGCGACCGAGAGCGCGCTCGATCGCGACACCGGCGCCGACGGTCGCTACCTCGCCGCGCAGCTGCTCGAAGACGGGCTCGGGCGCGAGCGCCTGATCGAGTGCCTGCGCGAGCGCCTGGTGGTGCCGCGCGAGCGGCTTGGACCGACGATGCTGCGGCGGCTCGAGATCCTGCGCCGCATCCCGTTTCGAGCGATCCTCACCACCAACTTCGACAACATGCTCGCGGGCGACGTCGCGACCCGCGACACCTACGTGGGCGCGCTGCGACCCCAGCGACACCGCTGGTGGGAGCAGCAGTTCTGGGTCGATCACGAAGGCCCGCTGGTGCTCGAGATCCACGGCGACCTCACGCAGACCGACGCCGAGCGCCAGCTGGTGCTCACGCGTCGCGACTATCGGCGGCGGCTCTACCAGGATCCCGGCTATCAGACCTTCCTGCGGACCGTGCTCTCGACCCGCACGGTGCTGTACCTCGGCTTCTCGTTCACCGACGCCTACCTCAACGAGCTGCGCAGCGAGGTGTTGAGCTTGCTCGACTTTCGCCACGACTCGTTCCCGGTCGCGTACGCGGTGGTCGCCGACTCGCCGCCGGAGGTGCGCGCGTTCTATCGCCGCCACGAGGGCATCGAGCTGCTCGACTTTCGGATCGAGGAGCACGCCGACGGCAGCCGCGACTTCTCGGGCTTCGATCGCTGGCTCGAGGCCATCTACGAAGTCACCAGCCCACGCCCTCGGTTCGCGCGGATGCTCGCCGGCCGCCGGGTGCTGTGGCTCGATCCGCACCCGGAGAACAACTTCGTCGTCTATCGCTTCTTCGCCTCGATCGCAGCCGAGCCGCTCGGCGGTCAGCCGCTCGATCCGGTCGCGGTCACCCGGGTCGCGACCGCCGAGCAGGCCCGCGACGCGCTGCTCGACGCACGCACGCAGGATCAGCCCTTCGATCTGATCCTGAGTCACTGGGGCACCAACGAGGCAGAGATCCACAACGGAGAGCTGCTCGCCAACGGTCCGCGCCTGCTCGTGCACATGCGATCGCTCGACCTGCGAGCGCCCGTCGTGCTGTTCTCGGCGCGGACCGACTTCAGCGAGCGCAAGCGCTTGGCCCTCGCGCTCGGAGCCCGGGCCTACTGTTGCAGCCACGAGGCGCTGTTTCGGGAGATCGAGGCAGTTTTCGAGCGTACGCCTTGAGCCGGCTCGGATCGGTCACGCGAAAAGGCCCCCTCTGGGCGAAGCGGACGTGCATGGCTCAGTGCCATATCGCGTGCGGGGGTATTTACAGGTGACAGCGGCGCGGTTGCGGTTCTAGGATGCGGGCGATGCTCCCCAACGTTCCCGTGACTCTGACCGCTCTCGCTCCTTCATTACCGGGCCTATCCGGTGGCTCCGGGGCTTTCGCTGCCGCGCTCGCCGTGCCGGTGGCCGGGGCCATCTACTTCTTGCTGACGTGGGGTAAACGCAGCGCGGGCGAGTGCTCGTGGCGCGACGACGATCAGATCGGGCTCAAGGTCATCGTCGGGGCGCTGATCATGGTCGGCACCGTGCTGTTCGCGGTCGGCCTGCAGGGGCTCCTGCACCTGCTGATGACCTTCAAGAACTTCGTGCCGACCATCAAGGCCGTGCTCCCGGACCTGCTGGTCGGCGCGGTCGTGGTCGGCGGCGCGATCATGTTCGCGGTGCCCAAGACCAACCACGCGCAGCAGCCCAAGGCGCTGCGTCTGACCGCGGGTGCGATCGCGCTGGTCGGGGCAGTGGCGACCGTCATCAACCTCGACGAGCTGCTCAAGACCATCTTCCAGTGGCCGAGCTGGAGCGCGGTCGCGGGCGCGCTGACTTCGTTGGTGACCTCGGTCGTGGTGTTCGGCGGCTCGGGCTACCTCTACGCCAAGATGATCGGCGTCGAGGTGCCGGACATCCCGCTGCCCGCCGAGGCCCAGGCCGCCGTGCAGCAAGCCGGCTACCAGCAGCAGCCGCAGCAGCAGGCCGGCTATCAGCAGCAGCCGGCGGCGCCGCAGCAGGGTGGCTATCAGCAGCCGCAGCCGCAGCAGGGCGGCTACCAGCAGCCGCAGCAGGGCGGCTATCAGCAGCCGGGCCCCGGTGGCGGCGGCTACCCGCCCCAAGGCGGCCCCTACGGCCAATAATCCGCCGCGGCGAGGACAAAAAAACACGCGACCGTCGATCGACGGTCGCGTGTTTTCGTTTGTGCGTGCTCAGGCGGCGGCCGAGGCCTCGAGCCCGATCGCTTCGTCGGTCATGAACTCCATGCGCCCGCTGCTGACGTCGTAGACCACCCCGACCACGGCGATGCGTCCGCTCGCGACCAGATCGCCGATCGTGTGGCTCTCCTCGACGATCCGCCGGGTGATGGCCAGCACGTTGCGCCGCGCGACGTCGTCGACGAACGCCTGCTTGCGCGCAGGCTCCCACTCGCCGATCGGCTTGCTCTCCGGCAGCGCGTTGAAGTCGACGTTGCGCTGGATGTCCGCGAGGATCGGGTTGAGGTGCTGGCAGCCGGTGACCTTGGCGACGTCCTTGGATCCGGCGAGGTCGACCGCGGCCGTGACCGCGCCGCAGCGCGTGTGGCCGAGCACCACGATCAGTCGCGCGCCCGCGACCGCGGTGCCGTACTCCATGCTGCCGAGCACCTTGGGGCTGGTCACGTTGCCGGCCACGCGCACGCTGAAGATGTCGCCGAGCCCCAGGTCGAACAGCAGCTCGGCCGGGGTCCGCGAGTCGATGCAGCTGAGCACGACCGCGAGCGGGTGCTGCCCGGTCGCGGTCGCGCCGATCTGGCGCGTGTAGTTGCGGTTGAGCTGGTGCCCGTTGACGAAGCGCTCGTTGCCGGCGCGCAGGATGTCGAGCACCTGCGCAGGCGTGACGCGATCCTGCAGATCGCGGGTCGAGTAGTCGACGTACTCGATCGCGTCGTCGAGCTCGTACTTGTCGGCGAAGCCGATCATCGACAGCCGCACGTCGCGAGCCGGTGCGGTCACGTCACGGAACTCCGTGATCAGCTGCAGCACGTCCGGATCGATGTAGTCGGTGTGCTCGGCGTCGAGCAGCACCCGCGCACCGCGAGGGATCTCGTCGAGCGTCTGCTCGACCGCGATGTGATTCAGGAACGTGACCTGCTCGGGCAGGCGAATGTGCAGGACGTCGCCGTCGAGGTGCTTCTCGGTGATGCGCCGCAGCGGCCGGCGAGCGTGCCGCTGCAGGATGAAGCCGATCGCCACGGCCATGCCGATGCCCAGACCGATCAGCAGATCGGTGAACACGATCGCCAGCACCGTGACCGCGAACGGGATGAACTGATCCTTGCCGGCCTTCCACATCCGGCGGATCAGCTTGGGGCTCGCGAGCTTGAAGCCGGTCACCAACAAGATCGCCGCCAAGCAGGCCAGCGGGATGCGGTTGAGCACGCTCGGCAGCAACGCGACCGACAGCATCAGCAGCACGCCGTGGAAGATCGCCGAGCGCCGTGTGGCCGCGCCGGCGTGGATGTTGACCGAGCCGCGCACGATCACGGCCGTGACCGGGATGCCGCCGAGCAGGCCGGCGGTGATGTTGCCCGCGCCCTGAGCGAGCAGCTCGCGGTTGGGCGGTGAGGCGCGCTGCTCGGGGTCGAGCTTGTCGACGGCCTCGAGGTTGAGCAGCGACTCGAGCGACGCGACGATCGCGATGGTGACCGCCGCGGTGTACACGGCCGGGTTGTTCCACTGCGAGAAGTCCGGGAACTGCAGCAACCCGACCAGCTCGCTCGCGCTGGTCACGGTCGGAACCTGGACCAGGTGCGAGGCCGAGATCGCCCAGTTGCCGCCGAGCTGCTCGAACAGGTAGCCGAGCCCGAGACCGAGCATCACGACCGCGAGCGGAGCCGGCATGCGCGAGCGCTTGAGCGGCTTGGTCCGCTCCCAGACCACCAACAGCAGGAGCGAGAGCAGACCGACCACCGCGGCGCCGAGGTGCAGACTGTTGACGGTCTCGGCCAGCGCCGAGAACGTGGTCTCGTGATCCGGCTGCTCGAACCGCATCTCGCCTTCGGGATCGGTGTCGCGCCCGAACACGTGCGGGATCTGCTTGAGGATCAGGATCACGCCGATCGCCGCGAGCAGACCGTCGATCACGCTGGTCGGCACGAACGACGACAGCACGCCAGACCGCGCGAGCCCGAGCCCGAGCTGGATCACGCCGGCGATCACCACCGCCAGCAAGAACGCGTCGAAGCTACCGAGCGTGGCGATCTGGGCCAGCACCACCGCGGTGAGACCGGCCGCTGGACCGCTGACGCTGGTGTGTGAGCCGCTCAGCGAGCCGACCACGATGCCGCCGACGACTCCGGCGACCAAGCCGGAGATCAGCGGTGCACCGGACGCCAGCGCGATGCCGAGGCACAGCGGCAGCGCGACCAGGAACACCACCACGCTCGAGACCAAGTCACGCGAGAGCGGTGAGCCGCCGCTGTGACTGGGGGCCTGCGAAGTCGTCGAAGCTCCGGCGCTCACGACGGACCTCCGAGGTGTGAGCGGAGTGGCAGTACGGAAGACGGGATGAGGAAATGGCAGAGACAGATGCTCGACATTGCACGAACCGAAGATTGGAGATTTGTGGATCACTCGCGCCTGCGATCCGGCTCGATGAGCTGGCGGATCGCAGTCGCGCGAGCACGTGACGGGACGGGTCGACGATCGCCGCCATCACCACCTCGGGCCCGACACGCCCCATTGGCGTGCTGCGGGGCAGCGGGTGAGCGAGCGATCAGGCGAGCGCCGTCGCGTCGTCTTCTTCGTCGGGAGGGATGCTGCGGCGCGGATGCTGCCAGCTCTGCCGTGGCGCTTCGGAGCGCCGCGGCTCGAGCGTCAGCGGTGCGCTTGGAGCTTCGAGGTCACGCGTGGGCGCCCCGGCGCCGGCGCGAACACGCCGCGGCGGAGCTGCATCCACGCTGGGACGGCGGCTGATCTCGCTGTCCTCGGCGCCCTGGATCGAGAGCTCGCTCTCACGTTCTGCGATCCGCGGACCGGTGCCACTCGGCACCACCCCAATCGCGAACACCAGCGCAACCGCGACGCGCGACAACCACCTGAAACCCCAAACCATGCACACGAGCGCGAGCCTGCGCACGGACTCCAGCCTGCGGACGGACTCCGGATGGGTCCGCAGCACGCTCGAGATGAGGTTCGTGGGCATTGGCCGGCGCGACTCTAGCACGCGAATGCGGGTGGACCAACGGTACGATGCAACTTCTGCGGCTGTTCCAGCTTGACGCGCGAGCCGTGAAGTGAGCGTACGCCGGGCACGATCGAGCCACGATCGCCGCTGCGCCTTCGCTATGCTCGCGCCTGCATGTCCGCCAAGCCCGATCCTCAGGCGATCGCTCCGCGCTGGGCCAAGCCCGTCATCGTGGTGCTGGCGGTGCTGCTCGCCTGGTTCGCGCTCGATCGCTATATCGGCGGGCTGGAGATGCACAAGCGGGCGTTCGACTTTCTCGCGCCCGACTATGGTGAAGCGCAGCTCGACGTGCTCGCCTCGCGACCGGCCAGCGAGTTCCTGCATCGCATCGGCGGGACAATCTTGCTCGCAGCCGGCCTATTGCAGTTCTCGGCGAAGCTCCGGCGCGAGCGGCCAAAGCTGCACCGCGTGACTGGCTACATTTATGTCACACTGGCGTTGAGCGCGGGGTGTTCTGGCATCTACTTGGGCTTGCGCGCACCGTTCGGCGGCGTGCTCGAGACCATCCCCGCCGTGATCTTCGGGGCCGCGCTGATCGTCACGACCGTGGTCGCGCTGCGGCTCGCCCGGCAGCGTCGCTTCGAGGTCCACCGCGAGTGGATGGTGCGCAGCTTCGCGTTCGTACTCGGGCCGATCTCGATGCGCGTCTATTACCTGCCGATGTGGTCGCTGTTCGGGGTCGACGAGCTCGACGCGATGTGGATCGCATTTTGGTTGGGCTGGCTGAGCACGTGGATCGCCGCCGAGCTGTGGATCGCCGCTCGCAAGCGTCGCTGGCAGGCGCTGCGCGAGAGCAAGGCGCAGCGCTAGCGGGCCCCTCGCTGCACGCTCCTGGTACGATGCCGCGCATGAGCACCGCCACCGCTCCGCGCGGCCATGAGTGCCGCCTCTATCACATCGGCCTGCGACCCGGCGAAGTCGCGCCGTTGATCCTGCTCGTCGGCGATCCCACGCGAGCCAAGCGCGTGGCCGAGAGTCACTTCGAGACCCATGGGGATCCGGTCGCCGAGCGCGAGTTCGTGACCTACACGGGCACGTACCGCGGGCGGCCGATGAGCGTGATGGGCACCGGGATGGGCGCTGCCAACACCGAGATCGCGGTGATCGAGCTGTGCCAGCTGTTCGAGGATCCCACGCAGATCGCGATCGTCCGCGCGGGCAGCTGCGGCGCGCTGCGACCCGAAATTGGGCTCGGCGATCTGATCGTCACGCAGGCCGCGTATCGGCTCGAAGAGACATCGCTGGCCTTTGTCGGACCCGGCTATCCGGCCGCGGCGCACCCCGAAGCGATCATTGCTCTGCTGTGGGCGGCCGACGAGCTCGGGGGCCCGCACCACCTCGGCGTCACCGCTACGGCGCCCGGCTTCTATGGCGCGCAGGGGCGCGAGCTGCCCGGCTTCCCGCCGCGCGAGACCGATCTCGAGGCCAAGCTCGCGCGCCAGGGCGTGACCAACCTCGAAATGGAGACCTCGGCGCTGCTGACCCTGGCGAGCCTGCGTGGTTTTCGAGCGGGTGCGGTTTGTGCCACCTATGCCAATCGCATCCACGACACATTCATAGCGAGCGCCGACAAGCCTTGCGCCGAGCAGCGCTGCATCGAGGTCGGCTTGCGGGCGCTCGAACGGCTCGCGCAGATGGCCGAGCAGCGCGGCAGCAAGCCCTGCTGGCATCCGGGGATCGGACTGCGCGATTGATGGCCAAGCTGCCCGTGACGCCGGCGATCCGGGCGCTGCGCGCTGCCAAGGTCGCGTTCGATGTGCACGAGTACGAGTACGTCCCGCGCGGCGGCACCAAGGCGTCCGCGGCCGCGCTCGGCGTGGACGAGCACGCGGTCATCAAGACGCTGGTGTTCGAGGACGAAGATCGCCGCCCGCTGATCGTGCTCATGCATGGCGACCGCGAGGTCTCGGGCAAGGAGCTCGCGCGGGTGCTCGAGCGCAAGCGCGTGGTCCCCTGCGATCCGGCGGTCGCGGAGAAGCACACCGGCTATCAAGTGGGTGGCACCTCGCCGTTCGGGCTTCGTCGGCCGATCCCGATCTACTTCGAGGCGACGATCCTCGCGCTCGAGCGCATCTACATCAACGGCGGCCGACGAGCTCGGGGGCCCGCACCACCTCGGCGTCACCGC
>DATLLB010000207.1:0-8347 GCA_035538075.1 Enhygromyxa sp. | reverse complement strand
GAGACCAGCAGCAGATCGTTGGTCGTCAGCGCATGCCCGAGCAGCTCGACGATCCATGGATCCTCGCCGTACGCGTCCCAGTACACCAGCTGATTGGAGGTCGTGTTCATGCCCTCGTCGAGCCACGGCTGCGCGTGCTCGTTGGAGGCGAACAGGCCCTGGAAGTACTGGTGCCCGAACTCGTGCACGGTGGTGAACACGCCCGAGACCCGCTCGCGGGCGATCCAGCTCGGCACCTTGGTGTCGACGATGTCGGAGGTCGTATAGAAGGTCGGGTACTCCATGCCCCCGGCCCCCTCGGCGCCCTCGGGCGCGTGCACGATCGTGATGGTCGACCACGGGTAGGGGCCGAACCGGGCCTCCATGCTCGCGAGCGTGTCGATCTGCGCGGCCATGTGGGCCTCGGCGTCCGCGGCATGCTGCGGCTGAAGCAGCTGGCGAATGCGGATGCCCTGGTACTCGCCCCAGTGCTCGACGAAGCTGGGATCGGCCGCCCACGCGAAGTCGTGGACCATCTGCGCTCGATAGCGCAGGCGCTTGCGATCGCCTTCGAGCTGCGCTTCGTCGACGAGGATGCCGGTCGCCCCGACCACGTACTCGGCGGGCACGTCGAGCAGCACCTCGTAGTCGCCGAAGTCGGCGTAGAACTCGGAGAACAGCCCGAACTCGTGCGCTTGCCAGCCGGCCTGCTCCTCGAGCACGGCGATCTTCGGGAACCACTGGCCGGCCATGTGGAAGTCGCCGTGGTAGCCGGTCCGCGCGAACACCTGCGGCAGGCGGGTGGTGAACTCGAGCTCGAGCACGACCGACTCGCCGGGGCCAACTGGCTGGTCGAGCGTGACCGTCATCAAGCTCGGGTCCGCGTCCTCGGCGAATTGCAGCGGCACGCCGGGCTGCGTCGGCGCTTGCTCGAGCGCGACCGTCGGCTCGCTCGGGGCCCGGGCGAGCAGTTGCACGCGCGAGACGTGGGTGAAGCCCCAGCGATCGCGGGCGAAGTCCTGGCCGCGATGACGCCCGCGGGCCGCGGCCATCCACGCCGTGTCCTCGGCTCGAAAGCCGTTCATGTAGAGATGGAAGGGCAGGCGGTCGACGGTCCGCTGGGTGCGGTTGCGCCACGCCATGCGCAGGACCCCGTGAATCTCGTGGGTGCGCTCGTCGAGGCGCGCGTCGATCCAGTAATCGACGACGTGGGCCTGCTCGGGGATCGTGCCGCGCGGGGCTTCGGGGCGCAGGGCCTGCTCGGGCTCGGGCACGGGCGTGGAGCTGGGGATCGGCGGGTCGCAGGAGGCGAGCGCCAAGCAGGCGACGAGCAGCGATCCGCGGGCGCTCGACATTCCTGCGATGCGTACCACTGGCATTCACGAGCCTGCAATCGCGAGCTACAAAGAGCGGCCATGCACGAGCGACCGGTCGCGACATTCGAAGCGGTGCTCGACGAGCCCGCCATGAGCGCCTGGGCCGAGCAGCTCGGCGCTGCGCTGCGCGGCGGCGACGTGATCGTGCTGCGCGGATCGATGGGCGCAGGCAAGACCACGCTGACTCGCGCGCTCGCCCGCGGGCTGGGTGTCGTTCGACCCGAGCGCGTATGCAGTCCGACCTATACGGTGTGCATGATCCACGCGAGCGAGCCTGGGCGACCGGGGCTCGTGCATGTCGATCTGTTTCGCCTCGGTGAAGATGGTCCGGTCGGATCGGCCGCCTTCGAAGCGCTGGGACTCGAGCACGACGAGCTGCCCGGTCGCGCGCGCGTGCTGGTCGTCGAGTGGTCGGAGCTGTGGCTCGATCCGCCCGCGGAGCAGCTCCGAATCACGCTCGAGCGGACGGCCGACGATCGCCGCGCCGTGCGGGTCGAGGGCTTCGGGGGACGCTGGTTTGGGGCTGAGCTTGCTGCGCCGTCGGCCTGAGCCCTCGGAAGATCCCCTCCGAACCCCCCCTCCGGGCCCGATCTTGGGCCCTCGCGGCAAGTGAGCGATCCCCCCCGAGATCGCACCGCCGTCCAAAGCCCCCGGAACCCCAAAAAACAGCGCAATTCCGCGTGTTTGCGCGGATCGCCGGGTCGCTTGGCCCGGCTGCGGGGGCCCCTCGGATCGGCTTCGATCGGCCGAAAAGAGGCTTTGCAGGGCGAATTTGCCTTTGCCAAGCCGACCCCGGCGCGTTTATGGTGCCCCGCATCGAGGTCGTACGGGCTTCCCGACGGCTGAAACGAGTCCCCAAGCCGCTTTGCGGCTGTTTACCCACGCACGCTTCACACACGAGAGGTCCCCGTCATGGCAACCAAACCCAAGGAAATCGTCGTCGTCGGCTCGAAGGTCAAGGAGGTCGTCCGCGCGGCCGGTCTGCGCAGCGATGGCGAGCTGGTCTCGGCCGTCTCCGACAAGGTCCACGAGATGCTCGCGGAGGCGATCGCCCGGTGCACGTCCAACGGTCGCAGCACCGTGCGTCCCCACGATCTCTAAGCCTTCGGGCCACCAGGTGAATGCGCGCGGGCCCCTCGGGCTCGCGCGCATTCTCCTTCTGCCCCCCGAGAGCAGCGCAGCCCGAAGTTTCGAGTCATAGGCCCGCCACTCGTGATCCACGACTTCTACGCCACGGCTCCACGCGGGGCTGAAGATTTGCTCGCCACCGAGCTGACTGCGCTCGGCATCGAGTCCCCCAAGGCACGCACGGGCGGCGTTGCGTTCGCCGGTTCGCTCTCGCTCGGCTATCGGGCCTGCCTGTGGTCGCGGACCGCCAGCCGCGTGCTCCTGCGCCTCGCCGAGCTGCCGGCCCACGATGCGGACGCGCTCTACGAAGCTGCCAGGGTGCTCGCGTGGGAGGACCACCTCGCGCCGGGGGCCACCTTCGCAATCGCGGCAGGAGGCCGCACGCGGCTCGACAGCGGCATCGACAACACCCACTTCGCCGCGCTGCGGGTCAAGGATGGTCTGGTCGATCGGCTACGAGAGCGCCGCGGTACGCGGCCTGACGTCGATCTCGATCGTCCCGACTTGCGCCTGCGGCTGCACCTGGCTGGCGATCGAGCGACGCTGAGCGTCGATCTCGCGGGCGAGGGGCTGCATCGGCGTGGTTATCGCGTCGCGTCCGTGGCTGCGCCGCTGCGCGAGAACCTCGCGGCGGCGGTGCTGCTGCGGGCGGGGTTCAGCGGCCGCGAGCCGGCCTGCGTCGATCCGATGTGCGGGTCTGCGACCTTGCTGATCGAGGCCGCGTGGATTGCCGCCGACGTCGCGCCTGGACTGGGCCGCTCGCGGTTCGGGTTCGAGGGCTGGGCGGGTCACGACGCTGCGGCGTGGGCCGAGCTGCGAGCCGAGGCCGAGGCCCGTCGCGCGGCCGGGCTCGGCAAGCCCTTGCCGCGGCTGATCGGCTACGACGCCGACCCCGAGGCCGTCCGCGCTGCGCTGGCCTGCGTGGACGCGGCCGGGCTGCGCGGGCTCGTCCACGTCGAGAAGCGCAGCCTCGCGAGCATCGAAGCGCCCAAGCTCGAGGCCAGCGCGGTGGGTCTCGTGGTCTCCAACCCGCCGTGGGGCGAGCGCCTCGGGCATCGCAACCAGCTCGAGTCGCTCTACGCCGCGCTCGGTCGGCTGCTGCGCGAGCGCTTCGCTGGGTGGGACGCGGCGATCCTGGCTGGCGATCCGAGCCTCGGTCACGCGCTGGGCGTCCGCGCCAAGCGGCGCAACGTGCTGCACGACGGGCCGATCGAGTGCCAGATCCTGCGCCTCGAGCTGCCGACCGAGGAGGCCATCGCCGCGGCCGCGCAGGCGGCCGAGGCCGAGCCGCCGCGCGAGCGCAGCGAGGGCGCCCGCGCGTTTGCGAATCGGCTGATCAAGAACCGCAAGCAGCTGCGCGCGTGGCTGAAGCGCGACGCCGTCACCTGCTTTCGCCTCTACGACGCCGACATCCCCGAGTACAACCTCGTCGTCGATCTCTACGAAGACGCCGACACCAAGCTCGTGCATGCGCACGTGCAGGAGTACGCGCCGCCCAAGACCGTCGACGAGATCGCGGCCAAGCGCCGCCGCAACGAAGCGCTGGCGGTGATCCGCGAGGATCTGCAGCTGCCGCGCGAGCGCGTGCACCTCAAGCGACGCGAGCGGCAAAAGGGCAGGGCGCAGTACGAGAAGCTCGACGACGCGCGTCGCGAGTTTCCGGTCGCCGAGGGGCCCGCGCGGCTGTGGGTGAACCTCGACGATTACCTCGACACCGGGCTGTTCCTCGATCATCGCCCGGTCCGCGCGTGGCTGCGCGAGCATGCGGCCGGCAAGCAGTTCTTGAACCTGTTCGCGTACACCGGCGCGGCCTCGGTCCACGCCGCGCTCGGTCGGGCCTCGACCACGACCAGCGTCGATCTGTCACGCACCTACCTCGAGTGGGCGGCCCGCAACCTGGCGCTGAATGGCTTCTCCTCCGTGGGGCCCGACGCGGAGGATCGCCGACGTGGCCGTGTGACCCACGAGCTGATCCGCGCCGACGTGCTCGAGTGGCTGCGCCAGCAAGGGGCGCTGCGCTGGGATCTGATCCTGTGCGATCCGCCGAGCTTCTCGAACTCGAAGCGCATGCAGGACGTGCTCGACGTGCAGCGCGATCACGTCGACTTGATCAAGCGCTGCGTGGCGCTGCTGCGACCGGGCGGGACGGTGGTGTTCTCGACCAACCTGCGCAAGTTCGTGCTCGACCGCGACGCGCTCGCGAACCTGCAGATCGAGGAGCTGCCCGGCAGCGTGCCGCCGGACTTCTCGCGCAACCGCTCGATCCACCACTGCTGGCTGATTCGCCGGCGCTGAGCGATCACGGCAGCAGATCGAGGCCGACCCACGCGCCCGCTTCGCGATGGTAGTAGCGGTGGCCGGCGCCGTGGTTGATCAGCACGTGCGGCTCGCCGTCGGCGGTGACCGCAATCGACGGGAAGTGGCCCTCCTGCTGGCCGGTGCCCATCAGCTCGTACGCGACGACGCCATCGACGATGTGCGCCACGTAGTGATGGTCCATCGCGCCCTCGAACGCGCGGTAGATCGCCCACGCGTTGCCGCCGTCGTCGGCCGTGTCGACGCGGCACGACTCCACCTGATCGAGCTGGTGGTCGGAGACCGGATCGTCGAGCTTGGTGACCGTCCACGAGGCCGCGTCCTCGCCCTCGGCGTACTGGCCGACCACCGAGCAGGCGTAGAGCCGCCCGTTCGAGTCCGCGGCCAGTGCGTGGAAGGAGTGGGTCAAGTCGTCGTCGAGCACTTGCTCGGTGAGCTGGCCGTTCTCGTAGTGGTAGTGGATGAGATCGTAGCCGTACTCGCCGAGCATCTCGAGCGCGCCCGGGGCCCCGACCGCGCCCACGTAGGGCTGAATGTTGGGCATGCACCCGGCCGGCTCGACCGCGAGGATCGGCTGCAGGCAATCGGGAGGGCCGGCCAAGATCGACGAATTCTCGCTGGCCCGGTTGTGCAGATAGATGGTGTTGGTGCTGCGCTCGAGCCCGTACAGGTCGGCCACGAACGGCGGAGCCCAATCTTCGTGGGGGGCTGCTTGGGTCCAGGCTCCGGCGACGCGGGCGTAGATGCGGTCGCTGGTGAGCACCGTCAGGTCACCGGCGCCCGACACCTTCATGGCCAGCTCGCCGGTCTCTGCGTCGGTGATCACCGTCTCGACCCACTCGCCCGACTCGTTGCTGCGGTGCACGAGCCGATGGGCGACGACCCGGCCGTCATCGTCGAAGCCTTGGATATAGACGCGATCGGTCACCACGTGGACGTGGTTGAGATCGTCGACGTCGATCTGACCGAGGTGCTCGTAGGCCCAATCGAAGGACGGGAGCGGGTCGGGCTCGGGGATCGGATTGGCGATCGCGAAGCAGGCTTGCGAATCGACGACGGTCCACTCGCCGGGCTCGGCACACGGGTCGGCATCGCCGTCGCCGTCGCCGTCGCCGTCGCCATCGCCGTCACCGTCGCCGTCGCCGTCACCATCCCCGTCGCCGTCACCGTCGCCATCACCGTCTCCGGTCTCGGTGTCGGGCGACTCGCTACCGGGATCCTTCGGATCTGCGCAGGCGAGCACGAACAACCCCATCACGGACCAAAGCAGCTTGGGACGAGCCATTGCACGATCATGCGCGGTCGGTCGCGACGGTCAAATCGCAATCCTCACCCGCTCGGCGTGATCGAAACCCAAGCGTGCTGGCACGCAGCTTCAGTCCCAACGATCGAGCTGATACGTGACGACGACGCCGTCCATGCTGGTCACGCGGAAGCTGGCGCCCCAGCTGCCATTTTGCCGGAGCGCGAGCCCGCAGGCCTCGGCCTCGCGCTTGCCCTCGATCACCGCATCTTTCGTGTGGGCCTCCACGGTCGCGCGTATCTCGTGATACTCGCTCCTGAGATTGCTGGGGAACAGCCCTCCACCCCTCTCGTAGTGCAGATCCTTCGCGCCCTCGAGCAGGAAGAACACCATCTTCCCTTGATGCGAGTGCTTGTCGCTCCCGCCCCACATCGGTGGCGAGAGGGTGATCGCCACGACCGGATGATGGGTGTCCGCGCGCAGGTTCCAGGCCTCCGGCGGAGAGCCCTTGACGTACATGTACCAGCTCACCGGGTTGCGCTTGCTCTGCGAGTCCCACTGGAGGATCGGCGGCGCGTCGGGGTGCTTCGCCGTGACCAACGCGGCATAGCCCATGCGCTCCGTCGGCACCCGATAGTGAATCGCCGCGGCCTCCGGCAGCACGGTCCTGGCGAACTTCTCCCACGTCATCACCACCGGCGGCGCATCGAGGGTGGTCGCGTCGGCGGTCCTGCTGCGGGCCTTGATGTGGGCGAACACCCCCTCGCGCGGAAGCTCGCGCCCGGTCGGGAGCCACAGCGGATCGATGTCGTCGAGCTTGGCGAAGCGCCGCTCGAGCGCGCGAGCGCTCTGCAGTTGCGCGACGATCTTCTCGGCGCGCTCGATGTTCTGCTGACCCGGCGGCGCGGTCGGCCGCTGATACTGCAATGGATGCATCTTCTGGTCGAAACGCGCCTTGATCTCGGCGAACGGCAGCTGGTTCTTCAGGTCGTCGAGCAGCGTGCCGATCATCGTGCTGCGCACGTGGCAGAAGCCCGGCGGTGCGGTGGCGACCGCCCGCCACAGCAGGTTCTCACGGGTCCGCGCGGACCCGGCCGACTTCAGCGACTTGTGCACGCCGACCAGCCACTTGGCGACCGAGATGCACTTCTCCGAGCGGTAGAGCTTGCCGGTGTCGAGCAGCGACACCGCTTGCTGGACGAGCTTCAGCGGATACTCGCCGAGCCCGGCGACCAGCAGACGAAAATTCTCGCGCGCCTCGGCGGCCGCCTGCTCGGCGTTGCGCGGGCCGGTCGGGAACACCAGCGCGCTCGTGGGCGTGATTGCGAGGTGGGTCCAGCCGCCCTTGCTGGCCACGCCCCACTTGCGCTCGCCGGTCAGAAACACGCCCACGACCGGCGCGCGAGCGACCGCGTCCGCGAGGGCCGAGGCCGCGCTCGCGTACGGCTCGGGCCCTTGCTTGGCGCTCCACAGCACCGATGAGGTCTTGCCGTGCTCGTCGATCGTCACCAGGCCACCGAAGCGCGCGACGAAGCGTCGGCAGGCGTCGCAGGTGTTCTCCTGCCGCAGCCCGTCCGGGAGCGCGGCGAGGAACAGCTCGAACAGCCCATCCGTGGCGGTCGTGAACAACGGCTCGCTCTGCGCGGTGAGCTTGTCGAAGCGCTTGCGCACGGCGGCCAGGAAATCGTCGTAGCCGTCGTCGGACGGCGGCCGCCAGTCCGCGCTCGCAACCGGAGACTTCGTCACCATCCTCCGAGTTGACGGCAACGAAGCTCGGTCTGTCAACCGTGGCGCGGTCCGGCTTGCAACCGGTCCGTCTTAGTGTATGAGTGACACTTCGCATGGACGATCGCCAAGCTCCCGAAGGTCTCGAGCCCGACGCGGCCGCGCTGCGGCGGCTGCTCGACGAGCTGTTCGCCATCGAGGAGATCGCTCTGCAGCGCAGCGATCTGTTCGATCAGACCCCGCCCGCACTGCCGGACGGGTTCGAGTTCGAGCGCGTCGAGGGCATGATGCTCGGCCTCGCGATCGGCGACGCGCTCGGGCGTCCGAGCGAGGGCCGGATCCCCGCCAAGCGTCGCGCCGCGCACGGCGAGATTCAGGACTACGTGGCCGGACGGCGAGCCAAAGGCGGGCTCGGCCTGCCGTCCGACGACACGCAGCTGGCTTATTGGACTTTGGAGCAGCTGATCGCCGATCGACGCCTGGTCCCGCATCGCGTCGCCGCGCACCTCTGCGAAGGCACCGTGTTCGGGATGGGTCAGACGGTGTCGGCGTTTCGGCGCAACTTCAAGAAGGCCAAGCT
>DATLLB010000206.1:0-11491 GCA_035538075.1 Enhygromyxa sp. | reverse complement strand
TCTGCAGGATCGGGATCTCGATGTGCGCGTGGTTGCCCCAGGTCTCGGCCTGCTTGGTGCCGTACACGCGGCGCAGGTCGTAGCCCTCGAACACGGTCGCGTCGATCGTCACGTCCTCGGCCAGCGGTACCGTGAAGGCCTGGACCTCCTCCTCGAACACCTCTTCGACCGCGCTGTAGTCCTCGATGTAATAGAAGGATCCGCTGCCGACCTCGGCCAGGGTGCGCATCAGCTCGACGTCGAAGTCGTTGCCGAGGCCGATCGTGGTCAGGCCGTAGCCGAGCTCGCTCCACGACTCCGCCAGGCCCTCGATCTTCTCGTCGCTGGTGATGCCCACGGTCGCGAGCCCGTCCGAGACCAGCAGCACGCGGTTTTGCCAGCCGAGCTGCGCGTGCGCGTCGACTCGCTCGAACGCCTCGCGCACGCCGGCGTAGATGTTGGTCGAGCCGTTCGGCTCGAGCGAGGCGATCGCGATGGCGAGCTCGTCCGAGTCGCCGGCCACGTACTCGACCAGCACCGAGGCCTCGTCGCCGAAGCCGACCAGCGTGATGCGATCGTCCGGCTCGAGGCTGTCGCGCATGCGCAGCAGCCCCTCGCGCACGCGCTCGATCGGCTCGCCCTTCATCGAGCCGCTGGTGTCGACGACGATCACCAGGTTGAGCGGCGGCCGCTCGAGCTGCGCGGGGTCGATCGGCGTGTTCATGCCGACCAGCACGACCGTGCAGTTCGAGCCCGAGATCATGTTGCCCATCACGCCGAGCATCCCGTGGATGCAGACGTTCTCGTTGCAGCTGGCCTCGGGCAGCTCGATCTTGTGCTCGGCGAAGAACCCGAGGTCGTCGATGGTCTCGGGGCCCGGGATCCCGCCGTCGTCGAGGATCTCGCGGAACAGGCCGAAGTCCTGCGCGCCGCCCTGCCCGACGCCGGTGCCGAGCGAGGAGCCGCCGCCGCCGAAGGCCCCTTCGTCGGCAGCCATCATGCAGCCGACCGTCGACAGCCCGAGCAGCGCGGCGAGGCCGAAGCTGCGCAGCAGGTTGGAGTTGGGTGTGGTGTTGGAGTCGCGCATATCAGGGCTCGCTAGGAGTTGCTTGGAGAGTCTCGAGCAGCAGGTGATCGGTTCAGAGCGACGGCTCTTCGATGACGACGAAGTCGATGTCGTAGGCGAGCTGCAGCGCGCCGTCCGAGCAGCTCGCGTCGACGATCGCCCGCTCGCGGGCGTAGCCGACCATCGCGGTCAGGGTCGCCGCGCCGCTCTCGAGCATCATCGGCACGCCGGGATCGAGCACACCGTCACCGTCGACCGCGAGCACGACCGGACGCTCGACCGTCGCGCAGCCCTCCTCGATCATCCACGGGCACTCGAAGTTCGGGATCGCAACCAGATCGCGCTGGATCGCCGGGCCGATGAACTGCGGATCGTTGCCGCCACGCAGGTAGCGGATCCGGCGGATCGGCGCGCCGCTGTCGTCGGTCGCGAGCTGCAGGGTGTCATGCTCGAGCAGATCGACCCTCAGCTCGCGCTCGCCGTCGTTGCCGAAGCTCTGCGAGAGATCGAGCCGCTCACCGACCGCGAACGGGACCGCGGCCGCCGGGGCGCACAGGTAGAACGGATAAGGCGCGCCGATCTCGACGAGCTCGCCGGCCGACCAGCCCAGCTCCTGCACGCTCAGCTCGAAGCAACCATCGACACCCGCCTCGATCGCGAGCAGCTCGACCTCGCGGCTCGGGACGTCGGTCGGCCAGTCGAGCCGCAGCTCGCCCGCCGGGGCCACGCAGCTGTCCGGCAGCTCGGGCGCGTCGGTCTTGGGCGTGAAGCGGATCGACTCGCCACCGACCCACTCGCCGCCGCCGTCGCCGAAACGCACGGCCATGCCGTCGCGGCCGAGGCTCTCGTCCTCGAAGGTCTGGCCGGGGAACCACTGCGGAGCGAACAGCTCGTCGACGAACACGATCGTCGTCGGGATGCCCTCGCCGGCGATCATCGCCGCGCCGCACCCATTGCCCGTGAGCACGATGCCGACGTTGGTCCAGCCCGGCAGCTCCCAGTGCTCGGCGTCGCCGAACGCGTCCTGCGTGAGCAGCCGACCGGGATCGCGGGCGACCTCGCTGCAGTCGAGCGCGACGTCGGATCGCAGCGGCCGGATGTGCAGCGCGATCGCAGCGTCGTTGGCGTTGTTGACGTAGATGTGCCCCTCGACGTCGACGTACCAGCCGTCGTCGAGGTCCACGCCGCCCCGCGAGGTCGCGACCGTCGACCACAGCCCGAACATGCTCAGCGCCCCGACGGCCGTGCGCTGCATCGGCACCAGCGCGGGCTTGCTCGCGTCCATCTCGGGCACCAGCACCGCCCACGACAACAGCAGGAACGGCAGCGCGATCAGATCGGTGGGATCGCAGGTGATCACCCACGGGTAGCCGACCAGCCCCATCAGCGCCGACCACTGATCGGCGAACGCGGGCGAGAGCTGAATGCCGGTGAACACCAGCGCGACCGCGACATGACAGAGCGCCAGCGCACGCTTGCTGCGAACGCCGAGCAGCGCCGCGAGCAGCACCGGCGCGACGATCATGCCGGCGAAGTCGCTGAGCTTGCCGGTCACCACACCCGGCAGCAGACCCGAGCCCTTGAGCCAGTGATCGTTGGCGACCAGCAGCGCCAGCGAGGCCACCCAGGTCGGAGTCAGCAGCGCGCGGGCGGGGGCCAGCTCGTCGCTACGGGGGTTGGAGAAAGTCAGGTCGCGCATGGCTTCGCGCGGGTAGTCCCGGGCGAGCCGCTTCGGTTCAAACGAGGCCAGAACGCGAGAATCCGGCCCGCAGCAGCCATTCTCGCTGGGGGTGCTCGGCCGCGACCGCCCACGCCCGAAACTCGCGCCGCAGCACGTAGTGTCGGCGCAGAGCCTCGAACGCGGCCGCGCGCTCGCTGCTCGGGAGCCTAGCGAGAGCACGAGTGCGTGCGTCGTCGCCCTCGAGATCGACCACCGCCGCGAGCGTGCGCGCGATCGAGGTGAGCGTCGGATCGAGCGGGCGGATCGGCAGCAGCTCGGCGCCGGTCCAGCTCGGCGTGCGACCGAGCCACGCACACACGGCCTCGTGCATCATTCGCGTCGCCGCGATCTTGCCCTCGAGGCTGTAGCCGGCCACGTGCGGCGAGGCGAACAGCAGCTTGGGGTCATGCAGGCGCGCGACGTTCAAGTGCGGCTCGTGATCCCAGACGTCGAGGATCGCCGCGTGGATGTCGGCGCGATCGAGCGCTGCGTCGCGGACCACCGCGCCGCGGCTGGTGTTGATGATCAGCTTGGGCCCGGCTGGCGCGGGCGTGTGCGCGTCGACGTAACCCCAGGTCTGGTCGTGGCCGTCCTCGATCAGCGGCACGTGAAAGCTGACGATCGAGCAGCGACGCCACAGCGCCTCGAACTCGACCAACGGCTCGGCACAGCCGCCCGCGCGCGCGAGCGGAGGATCGCTGACCACCACCTCGCGACCGAGCGCACGCAGGAGCTTGGCCACGCGCGAGCCGACGTTGCCGAAGCCGACCACACCGATCGGCCCGGCCAGCAGCTGCGGCGAGAGCCGGGGCTGGGCGAGCTCGAGCGCCGTGACCACCCACTCCGCGACCGCCTGCGCGTTGCAGCCGGCCGCGCTCGCGGTGGTGATCTCGCGTGCCGCCAGCTCGGCGAGATCGAGGTGATCGGTGCCCGCCGTCGCGGTGCCCACGAAGCGCACGCTCGGCGCCCGATCGAGCAGCGCCGCGTTGATCTGGGTCACGCTGCGGACGATCAGCGCGTCGGGGCGAACTCGCCCCAGCAGCGAGGGAAGCTCGGCCGCGGGCGCGCGGTGAAGCTCACCGAGCGGGCCCAGTGCGGCCTCGCTGTGGGCGATCGCATCGTCGACGACGATCACCGGCCGCGGCATGCTGCGAGTGTACCCTCGCCCCGCCAGCCGCACAGCCATGGCCAAGACCTACGGCTACACCTCCAGCGCGATCATCGGCGCGCCGCTCGACGAAGTCTGGGCGTGGCTCGGCGATCCACGGCGTCATGTCGAGCTGCACCCGCTGATCCGCGAGCTCACGATCACCGAAGAAGGCGATGGTCCGGGACCCGGCGAGCGCTACTGCAACTTCGTGGTCCGCGACGAGGTCAAGCTGTTCGGCGTCGACGTGCCCGTGATCTACCAGAGCCAGATGATCCAGCGGCGAGCCGAGCACCAGATGATCACGCGGACGACCTGCGCGCCGCGATTGGTCACCACCGTGCTGTGGTCGCTGCGCGCGGTCGAGGGCGGCACCGAGGTCGAGGAGCAGGTCGAGCTCACCGCGCCGCGCTTGATCGCCGGCTTCTCGACCCGCCAGTCGCAGCGCTCGCACGAGCAGATGTTCGCGACCTTGCAGCGCCTGGTGGCCGAGCGCGGCGGTGCGTAGGCTGGTGCGATGGCGGATCGACTCGACGCGCTGCTCGCTGCTGAGCGCTTCGTGATCGTGGATGGTGGCCTCGCAACCGAGCTCGAGGCGCGCGGCTGCGATCTCGCGGATCCGCTGTGGTCGGCCAAGGTGTTGCTCGAGCAGCCGGCGTTGTTGCGCGAGGTTCATCGCGCGTGGCTCGACGCGGGCGCGGAGATCATCACGACCGCGAGCTATCAAGCCACGCTGCCGGGCCTGCGCGCGCGTGGGTGCTCGGAGCTCGAGGCGCGCGCGCTGCTGCGTGACGCGGTCGCGCTCGCGCGATCGGTGACCGAAGGCCGCGAGGCGCTGGTCGCCGCGTCGATCGGCAGCTACGGCGCGTATCTGGCCGACGGCTCCGAGTTCCGCGGCGACTATCCGCTCGCGGTCGCCGAGCTGGTCGAGTTTCATCGCGAGCGCCTGCTCGAGCTGTGCGCGGCCGGACCGGATCTGCTCGCGTTCGAGACCATCCCTGCTGCTCGCGAGGCGCTCGCGATCGCCGAGCTGCTCACGAACACCGCAGGCCCGCGCGCGTGGGTGTCGTTCTCGCTGCGGTCCGACGTCGACGGCGAGCCGGAGATCAGCGATGGCACGCGCCTGCGCGAGGCCGTGCAGCCGCTGCTCGGCCACCCGCGCGTCGCGGCGATCGGCGTCAACTGTGTCTCGCCCACCGCCGTGCTTCCGGCGATCGAGACGCTCGCACGCGTCGCGCCGGGCCTGCCGATCATCGCCTACCCCAACGCGGGCGAGCGCTGGATCGATCGCGGCTGGGTCGGTGCGCCCACCGAGCTCGAGCAGTTCACCGCGCTGGCCGAGCGATGGTCGCGAGCCGGCGCCCGGCTGATCGGCGGCTGCTGCCGCACTCGACCGAAGCACATCCAAGCGCTGCTGCGACTGCGGGAGCGGCTCGAATAGCCGCGGCCCTCAGGCGCGCTCGATCAGCCAGCCGATCACGTCGATGCGCTCGACGAAGTGCAGCAGCGGCCGCTGCTCCGGCAGCCCGATCGCCCACGCGTCCGTCACCGTGCACGTCTCGAGCTCCGCCTCGGCCGGCCGCAGCGGCCACGGTTCGTGGTGGATCTCGCCGCGATAGATCCGCCCGCGACGATCCGCCGAGTACAAGCAGTAGCGCTCGGTCAACCAGTGCTCGAGCGTCCCGGGCGTGCTGCGGTAGACCGGCCCGGTCGGTCGATAGCGTCCCTCGAACACGCCCGGCGGAGCCCGACGCACGCTGCGATACTCGATCCACCCTTCACGGCTCTCGCAGGACATCGCCGCGTCGAAGTACGGCAGGTGAAAGCCAGTCCGAGCGGCCCGCACCGCCAAGCGACTGGCCGCATCGAGGCTGAAGAACCACACGCCCGGCTTGCCGTCGCGGATCACATACGTGCGCACGTTGAGCTCGGGAAACGCCGACACGCCCGGCAACCAGTTGAGCCCGCGCGGCCCGACCTGCGCCATCCGAAACGGCACCACCGCTACCCATGCTCGATCCTCGAAGGTGTCGAGCTCGAGCCCGGCCGGCAGCAGCTTCGCGATCACGTCGGGCTCGAAGCTCCAGTGCGCGAACAGGAGATCGAGCCACGCCATCGTCATCACCCACGGCCGCTCGGGCGCGGGGTAAGGCCGGTGGGCGCGATGATCGAGCAGCGCAGACCAGTCGGGCATGCGCCCAGTGTAGAGGATCCGCTACGACTTCGATTGCTCAACGCGACGGGCTGACGAGGAGCAGACCGGCGCTGGTGCTGGCACACAGAAATCCGAGCTCACCGACGGCCAGGAAATCCTGGGTGTCGGCAGGCGCGGCGATCCAATGATGCGTCTGCTCGAAGTCGGTGCCACCACCGTATCCGGTCGCGAGGTGAGCGATCCGTGCGTCCACGCGCGAGAGCATGAACAGACCACCGAGACCCCAAGGGACATATCCCGAAGAGGTTCTCTCGACTGGATGCGCGAGCGCCATCGAATTGCCCGGCTCGGCAAACTCGAACAACTGCCGACGGACGGCCTCGCTGGGATCGGTCGAGATCAGCAACGTGCTGGTGTCGCCCATCACATGCGAGAAGGGCCCGAGATGCCAGACCGAGATCGCCGCGGGCAACAAGTGCGCGTCGATTGGCCCGATGTCGGCGATCGGCGGGCTCAGGTGCCAAGCCGTCAGCGTGGCATTGGAGCGCCCGAGCAACTGCGTGTTCGAGACGTTCAGTCCCTCCTCCCACAACCACGGGATCGCGTCGAGCTCGTCGAGCGGCTCGGGCAGCGCACGCGTGCTGGTCAGGCTCAGCATGCCCATCGGGTCGAGCTCGAAGGTGTGCAGGTTGGCCTCGACATCCGCGACCGCGAGCGCCCTCGTCGAAGCGTCGGGATCGAGCTCGAAGTCGGTGAAGGAGGTCGGCTCGAGCTCGAGCTCGAGCTCCGCGACCACCTCGAGATCAGCCAGAACATCGAGCACGACGAGCGCGTGCGGATCCTTGGTGATCATCGCAAAGTAGATGGTCTCCGGCCCGGCAAAGTAACGCAGCGTCCGAGCCTCGACCGTGGTCCCCGCGAGCGAGAGCTCCATGTGGCTGCCACCACGCAGCGCGGAGTGGCGATAGAATCGATGCAGCCCGACACCGCCGACGTAGTAGTTGTAGATGCGCTCACCCGGCCACGTATCGGCCAGAAAGCTCACCGGCGTCGGGTCGACGATCACGGGCTCGGCGAAGCACAGCTCGTCGAAAGCCTGGGCCTGCTCGAAGGGCACGCACGTACGCTCGCGCGGGAGGTCGGGCGTAGGCTCGTCGGTGTCCGTCTCGTCAGACCCCGGTAAGTCTCGAGCCACCGGCCCAGACTCGGACTCGGACTCGGATTCGGACTCGGACTCGATCGCAGCCTCGGTCGCGTCGTCGCTGCTCGTCGCGTCGCTCGAAGCGGGCCGATCCGCGGCCCTCGATCCACAGCCGAGCATGCCAACCAACAGCACGAGAGGACGCAAGCGGACCATCTCCATGCTCTCGACGTGGCAGCGCCGCCGCGTTACAGGCGGATTAATCCGGGATGCGTCGGCTCAGCCGTCGCTCGGTGCTGCGGCGCCGCTCGGCAGATCGAGCCCGTACGCCGGCAGGATCTCGCCGGTCAACGCCTGCAGCTCCGCCTTCGCACGCAGATAGTCGAGCCCGGCCCGCAGCAAGGTCGTCTGCGCGGTGAGCAGCTCGTCGATACGAAACAGCACGTCGTAGTTGGTCGAGCGACCCACATCGAAGCGGGCCTGCTCGGCGGCGAGGTTCTGCTCCGCGAGCTCGATCGAGATGCGCGCGAGCTCGATCTGCTTGGCGGCCGAGCGCAGCTTGTTGGACGCGCTGATCACCTGCGTGGCCGTGCTCTGCCGCACCGACTTGAGGTTGAGCTCGGCCTGGCGGATCTCCGCGAGCACGCGCTGATGGTTGCCCTTGGCGGTGCGGTTCTGCACCGACCACGTGAAGTCGAGCGCACCGGTGACCGTGTACTCGGCGAACAGCCCGTCCTCGGCCACGTCGTCGGTGCCGAAATTGCGGAACGCCTCGCCCCAGCTGCCAGTCGAGCCGGCCGCGCCGGTCTGCTCGTCGGGCCGGGTGTCGACGCTGCGGCCGAGCGGCGCGAAGGTGCCGGTGAAGTCGAGCTGCGGGAGCCGTTGGTTGGCGGCCTCGATCTCGTCGATGCGCCGACTGGCCAGCGCGATCTCCAGCTGCCGCACCGCTGGGTTGGCCGCCAGCGCGCGATCGATCTCGGCCTGCACGTCGATCGGCTCGGGGCTGATCGACTCGACCGGATCGGTGGCCGCCTCGACGCCCAAGACCTCGCGCCCGGCGAACTCCTGGCCCATCAAGGTGCGCAGCCGCAGGCTCGTGTCGAGCAGCAGGTTCTCGGCCAGCAGCACGTCGGTCTCGCGCTGCGCGAGGCTCTGCTCGACGGCCTTGGCCTCGACCGCGGCGAGCCGACCGGCGCGGACCTGCGCCTCGGTGCGGGCCAGCTGCTCCTTGGCGAGCTGGACCGACTGCCGCCGATTCTCGAGATCGCGCTGAGCCGCGAGCACGTCCCAGTACGCGCTGATGATGTCGCGCACGAGGTTCTGCGCGGTCACCAGCTCATCGGCCTCGGCGCTCGAGCGGGCCAGCTTCGCGCGATCGATCTGCGCGCGGTTGACCTTGAGCCCCATGCCGCGCAGCAGCGGGTGCTGGAAGGTCAGCGTCGGACGGATCTGATACTGCGCCAGCGTGGCCGAGCCGGCCGCCGGGTTGATGAAGCTGATCGGCTGATCGGTGAGCGTGCGGCTGACGTTGACGTCCAGCGAGATCCGTCCACCGGTCTCGAGCGGCCGCATCACGCCGAAGTAACCAGCGAGCGAGCGCGACCCGGTGCTGAAGATGAACGCCGAGCCGCGCGGCTTCGAGCGCTGGATCTGCGCCGAGATGCCGGCCGTGATCACCACGTCGAAGGCCCCGGTCGCGGCCAGCACCTGCGCCTCGCTGATCTCGATCGCGACCACGCGGTTTTGCAGCTCGAGGTTCTCGTCGATCGCGATCTGCAAGACCTCGGACAGCTGCAGCGGCTCGGTATCGTAGGGCAGCTCACCCTCGTCGCCGAACGCCTGCTGACGCAGTGCGCTGGGATCCGCCTTGGGATCGTAGGTCGGCCCCGTCGTCGGCGGCGGCACCGACTCGCCCGCGGGCGCCGGTTGAGGTGGCGGCGAGTCGGGCTGGACGGGGGGTGCCCAGGCCAGCTGTCCGATCACGAGCAGAGCTGAGAGTGAGCCGAGCACCGCGTTCCCGCGCCTGACTACGCCCGAGCATTGCGCCGGTCAAGCGACCTGGGCTCCGACACGACGTTTCGACGCCAGGTTTTGTGATCCGAAGGGGTCTCGCCAACGGGGTTCGCGCGACGGCCTTTCGAAAGATTTCCAGGCTTGCTTGTAAGTTGACCCACGTTCCTCGTTTGCTTGTTAGGAATGAGCGGAATGGTCCCCCAACCGAACCGCACGTGAGTGGTCCCACCCCGGCGCACCGCGCCCAGCGACCGATGTAAGGTGGCCAAGCACCCCCCGTTGGCCGGCGCGAAGGGACCACTCGCGCACGGCGATGCCCACCGAAGGGCAAACCGACGCCCAGGACGCAAGTGGCGAACGAGATCCCAGCCTCCCATGCGACCGCTGTCTCAGCAGCCCCGGCATTTTCCGAGGGCGGGCGAGCGATGGACCCGGCGGAGGAGCGCGCGCTGGTCGAGCGCGCGCAGCAAGGTGATCAGCGAGCCGTTCGGGCGCTCTACATGCTTCACGCCAACACAGTCTTCCGTTGCGCGATCATGCCGTTGGTCCGCGACCGCAACCTCGCCGAGGATCTGCTCGCCGACACCTTCGTCCGCGCGATGGAAAACCTCCACCGCTTCAAGTGGCAGGGCAAAGGGCTGCTCCCGTGGCTGATCCGGATCGGCAAGAACCTGTGCCTCGACCACTTGCGCAAGGCCGGACGCACGACCGCCTGGCCCGAGGGCTTCGAGCAGCAGATCCCCGACCTCTCGGACAGCAACGCCGAGTCGCTGCTCGGCCGCTCCGAGCTCTCCGAGGTCCTGCGCGAACGAATCGACGCTTGCCTCACGGAGGTCAACCCTCGCTACCGACAGGTCTTGCAGCTACGCCTGATCGAGAAGCTCCCGCGCCAGGAGGCCGCCGCGGCCATGCAGGTCAGCATCGGGACCCTCGACGTGTTGCTGTTCCGCGCCTGCAAGTCATTTCGTAAGGTCTATGTGCGTCGCTTCTCCAGCGACCAAAATGATGGGGCCGTGACCGAGCTGCTCCTCCAGCCGTGACGATCGAGCCGATGACCGAACCGACGCACACTACCGAGACCATCGAGCGCGAGCTCGCGGCGCTCGGCGAAGCGCCACCGAGCGCCGAAGAGCTGGCCCTGCTCGCGAGCGATGACGATCATGATCTGGACGCGCTCGACGATCTCGCCACCGTCGCGCGGCTGAGCGAGCTGGCCGAGCCGCTCGCGTTCGACGATCTCTCGCAGCTCGAGACCCACCGAGGCTGGCGCAACGTCGAGCAGCGCCTCGCTCGTCCCGAGCCGGCGCGAGCGACCGAGCCCGCCGCGAACGACAGCGCGAGCGAGCATCCGGGCGGCGGTGGACCGCGACGGTGGTTGTTCGCGGCCGTCGGCCTCGCGGCTGCGGCGGCGCTGGTGTTGATCGTCGTGCGGCCGTCCGCGCCCGAGCAGCCCGAGCTCGACGCCGAGACCGTCGCGGAGCTGGGTGAGCAGGCCCGCGCGACCTTGAAAATTTTGGACGACGGCGCCAGCGACACGCAGCGCGCCGAGCAGCTGGCCGCCGAGTATCAGCAGCGACTCGAGGAGCAAGGCGGGTGAGCGAGTTGGGCACGCTCGCGCTTGGCTTCACACGCTCGCTCGCGTGTGTGCTCGCGTTGGTGTTTGGCTTCGGCTGCGCCGAGGACTCGGCAAAGCGCGAGCAGCCGCTCGACACGCGGCTCGAGACCCACGCCGTGATCGCCGGCAAGCCCAGCGCCGAAGGGCTCGTCTATGTGCAGGCGATCGTCGACGCGCACAAGCAGGCCGACGCGCTGACGGACCGACAGGCTCGCATCGATCGCCTGCAGCTCGCGCTCGAGCTCGCGCCGCCGCCCGGCGACGGCACGGCCGAGCTGCTGCGCTACGAGCTGCTCGCGCGCACGTCCGAGTTGATGCTGGAGGGCGGCGAGGCCGAGCGGGCCCTCGCGCTGCTCGAGCCGCAGCTCGCCACTTCCGTCTCGCTGCCCATCGATCGCGCCTCCGCCCGCTGCCTGGTCAGCCTGGGTGACGCGGCCGCGGGGGGCGAGATAGTTCATGGCTCGACCTCCTCCAGCAAGAGCGAGAGCAGCTCGAGCGCGCGCGCGTAGGAGCCCATGGCCAGCGCATGGTCGCCGGTCTGCGCGGCCGCGTCACCCAGGCTGACCAGGCAGCGGGCGGAGGCGCGATCGATGGGCAGCGAGACGGAAGTGGCGAGCTGCGGCTCGAGCAGCGCGAGGGCCCGCTCGGCCTCGCC
>DATLLB010000205.1:0-9885 GCA_035538075.1 Enhygromyxa sp. | reverse complement strand
GGGTACTGTGTGGCTGACAGCTTCACGCCCTGCTCGTGGGTGCCGGTCGAGCGCACGAACAGGTCGGCGAGCTCGAGGTGCTCGGCCGTGCCGTCGAGCAGCCATACGCTGGCCCGCTCGACCTGCACGATCTCGGACACGCGCTCGGTCGCGTGCCGTGCCAGCGCCTCGAACCGGCCCTCGGCGAGCAGCGGGTTGGTGGCGAGGTCGAGCAGACATCGCTGCTGTCGCAGGTGCGCACACTGGCGCTCGGCGTGGATTCGTTGCATGCGACGCTGCGCGCTGATGTCGAAGATGAAGCCTTCGACGCAGGCCTGGTCGTCAGGCTCGCTCCCATCGATCGGCCAAGCCTGCTGGCGGAGCCACAGCTCGTCGCCGTTGGCGTGGCGCAGCCGGTACTCGAGCTGTTCGGGGACTCGGTGCTCGCACACCCGTCGCAACCCAGCGAGCACCGCCGCACGATCGTCGTCGTGGATCAGGCTCGCGTAGCTCGGCTCGTCGTCGAGTAGCGCCCCGACCGGATGGCCGGTCAGCGCCTCGAAGCGCTCGGTCAACGCCAGCATCGTCAGCCCGGGCTCGACGACGCAGCGATAGATGACACCGGGCAGGTGGCGTGCGACCCAATCGATGGTCCAGGGTGGGACCGTTGCGGTGCGCTCGGTTTGCTGTTCGTGGACCACCAGGGGCGGGTCGCGATTGTCACGTGCTCGTCGCGACCGAGCAATCCGGCGGAGCCCTCGTGCGGTCGATTCTGGTACTGCGGAAGAGGCTGATAGACTCGCGCCCATGCTCGCTCGGTCGCTGCGTCCGCTGCACTGCTGGTTCGCGCTCGCGCTGCTCGGGCTCGCTTGCAAGCCGCAGGACGAGCTCACGACGCCGGCGTCCGCTCAGGCCTGCGGCGCTCAGCCCGACGGCAGCCGTCGCTTTCGCGTGCTGCACATCAACGACGTCTATCGCATCGAGGGCATCGCCGACGGGCGTGGCGGGCTCGCTCGCCTGCGAACCCTGCGAGCCCAGCTCGAGGCCGACTGCGACGCGCTGCTGCTCACCCACGCCGGCGACACGCTGTACCCGTCGCTGCTCTCGCGCGAGTACGACGGCGCGCAGATGATCGAGATCCTCAACGCGCTCGACGGTGACCCCGCCGGCTTCGACGAGCGCATGCTCGTCACCTTCGGCAATCACGAGTTCGACAAGGGCAAGCTCGCCGACGCCGCCAAGCTCGACGCGAACGTGGAGGCCAGCGGCTTCGCGTGGCTGGGCACCACCGTCGACTGGAAGGACGGCGCCGACGGACAGCCGCTGGTCGCGGCGCCCAACCTCCACGCGCAGCGGCTGCTGATGCTGGGCGGCGTGAAGGTCGGCGTGTTCTCGCTGATGACGGACGCGGCGGTGCCCGAGTACGTCGACGCGATCGACACCGATTACGTCGCCGTCGCGCGCGCCAACGTGGCCGATCTGCGCGCGCAGGGGGCCGAGGTGGTGATCGCCTTGACCCACCTCGACGCGCGCGACGATCAGCTGCTGCTCGACTCGCTGCCCGGAGCCGACGGTCCGGATCTGATCCTCGGCGGCCACGATCACGTGTTGATGACGCTCGAGGGCAACGGCCGCGCGGCGCTCAAGGGTGACGCCGACGCGCTGCGGGTCCGCACGGTGGACGTCAGCGTCGCGGCTGACGGCGAGATCCGCTGGTCGTCCGATCCGGCCGGCACGTCGCTCGGGCCCGACACGCCCGCGCCCGATCCCCTGGTTCAGCAGCTGATCGACGCGCGGCTGGCCGCGTTCGATCAGGCCTTCTGTGGCGCCGACGAGCTCGGCTGCCTGGCCCGCGAGCTGACCGTCACCAACACCACCTTGCTGGCCGAGGAGCTGGAGATCCGCCGCTACGAGTCCAACTACGGCGACTGGATCGTCGACCGCATGCGCGAGACCTTCGCCGCCGACGAGGCCGAGATCGCGTTCGTGAATTCGGGCTCGCTGCGCCTCAACCAGGACATCAGCGCGGGCACCCCGATCACCCGGCAGATCGTCGAGGAGACCTTCGCCTACCCGATGCCGATGCGCCTGATCGAGGTCGACGGCGCCACCTTGCAGAAGGTGCTCGATCACTCGATCGAGAAGTGGACGGGCTCCGGCCACTGGCTGCAGATCTCGGGCTTGGCGTTCCGTCACGACGTCGACGCGCACACGGCCACCCACGTGACCTGGTTGAGCGAGAGCGGGCCGCAGCCGCTCGATCCCGAGCGTCGCTATCGCGTGGTCACGATCGACTTCCTGCTCGATCCGGGCGGCGGGCAGGACGGCTACACGATGCTGTCGCCGACAATGGCGCTCGACAGCCCGCGCAACGGAACCGATCTCAAGCAGGTCGTGCTCGACGCGCTCGCGGCCGCGGGGGCGGCCGGCATCGGCCCGGTGGTCGAAGGTCGAATCTGCTCGAGCGATCGACCTGCCGGGCCATGCATGGTTTTGTGAGCTGCTTGGGCGTCTCGCTCGCTGGTTGCCTCCTCACACGCGCGCGCCATAGCCTTGCTCGAGGTGCGAAACGATGAGCACGAGGACAAGCAAATAGGCGCTGCTCCGGATCAGCTGGATCGTGTGCTCGACGAGTTCATCCAGCGCGCGACCGTAGGCATGTGCCTGTACGACCGCGAGCTTCGATTCATGCGCATCAACGATCGCCTGGCGGCGATGAACGGTGTCGCCCCGGACGCCACGATCGGCCGTCGGCTGAGCGAAGTCCTGCCCGACCTCGCCGAGCGCGTGGGGCCGATCGTGCGCTCGGTGTTCGAGTCGGGCCAGGCGGTCGAGGGCGTCGAGATCTCCGGAGAGACGCCCGCCGAGCCCGGCCGACGACGACACTGGATCGCCAGCTATCTGCCGATTCGGCTGGCCGGATCCGAGGTCGTCGCGGTTGGAGCGGTGGTCGAGGAGGTCACGGCGCGACAGCAGGCCGAGGAGGCTCTGCGCGCGAGCGAGGCCCGCTATCGCTACCTCTACCTGCGCACGCCGGCGTGCATGCACTCGATCGACGAGCGAGGCTGCATCGTCGATGTGAGCGATGCGTGGCTCGACTGCCTGGGCTACACCCGCGAGGAGGTGCTCGGGCGTCGCTCGGTCGAGTTCTTGGCCCCCGAGTCGCGCGAGTATGCGGTCAACGAGGTGCTGCCGGAGTTCTTCCGCACGGGCGTGTGCAAGGACGTCGCGTATCAGCTGGTGCGCAAGGACGGCACCCTGCTCGACGTGCTGCTGTCCGGCGTCGTGCAGCGCGACGCCGAGGGTCGATTCGAGCGCTCGCTCGCGGTGCTGGTCGACGTGACCGAGCGCAAGCGTGCCGAGGCGGCGCTGCGCCGCAGCGAGGCGCAGCTGCGGCAGGCGCAGAAGATGGAGGCCGTCGGTCGCTTGGCCGGCGGCGTCGCCCACGACTTCAACAACCTGCTGGTGGTGATGCTCGGCAACGCCGAGCTGCTGCTGCTCGCGCTGGACAAGCCGGGCTTGCGCGAGGCGGCCGAGCAGATCGTGCTCGCGGGCGAGCGAGGCGCCGCGCTGACGCGACAGATCCTGAGGTTCAGCCGTCAGCAGGTGGTGCAGCCGCAGGTGGTCGAGCTCGACGAGCTGATCCGCGACACCCAAAACCTGCTGCGCCGGCTGCTGCGCGAGGACATCGAGCTCGTCACCGACCTGCACGCGGAGCTCGGTCGCGTGCACATCGATCCCGGTCAGGCCACGCAGGTCTTGATGAACTTGGCCGTCAACGCCAGCGACGCGATGCCGCATGGCGGGCGCCTGCGGATCGAGACTCGCGGCGTGCACGTCGAGCCGGGCGGCGCGTGCTCGCCTGGCGAGCATGTGCGGCTGACCGTCACCGACACCGGCGTGGGCATGGACGTCGAGACCCAAGCGCGACTGTTCGAGCCGTTCTTCACCACCAAGGATCCCGGGCGCGGCACTGGCCTCGGGCTCGCGACCGTCTACGGCATCGTCCGCCAGAGCGGCGGCTGCATCACCGTGCAGAGCGAGCCCGGCACCGGCACCAGCTTTCACGTGTACCTGCCGCGGATCGACGCGATCGAGCAGGTCGACGTCGAGCCGAGCGGCCCGCTGGTGTCCGTGATCGGAGCCGTGACCGTGCTCGTGGTCGAGGACGACGAGATGGTGCGCAAGCTCGTGACCGACGTGCTGCGCGAGAACGGCTACCGCGTGCTGTCGGCGCGCGACGTCGAGGAGGCGCTGCGCATGCTGGCGGCGTCTTCGGGCGTCATCGACGTGCTGCTCACCGACGTGGTGATGCCCGGCACTGCGCCCGCGATCCTGGTCGATCAGGTCCGCGCCCGCCATCCGCAGGTGCGGGTGATCTACATGTCCGGCTACGCCGCGCCGTGCGACGCCGCGCAGATCGACGCGCGCGATTTCTTGGCCAAGCCGTTCACGATGGACAGCCTGCTGCGCAAGCTCGGGGGCGCTCGCACGTGACGTCGCTGACTCGCTTCGGTGTGCTCGGTGACATTCACACCGAGGATCTCGCGCTGGAGGCCGCGCTCGAGGCGTTCGCGAGTGCAGGGCTCGACGCGATCCTGTGCGTCGGCGACATCGTCGATGGTCGCGGCGACGCCGATCGCACCTGCCAGCTGCTGCGCGACGCGGGGGTGCTCGCCGTCTGCGGCAACCACGATCGCTGGTTCGTGCGTGGCACCCCGCTCGGCATGCCCGACGACACACGCACGCTCGACGCCAGCCATCGCGCGTGGCTCGGCTCGCTGCCGACGAGTCGCCGCTTCGAGACGCCGCGCGGCGGGCTGGTGCTCTGTCATGGGATCGGCGACGACGACATGGCCGTGCTGCGCTCGTCCACCGACGAGTACTCGCTGAGCTGGCTGAAGTCGCTGCGCGCGTTGCAGGCCGATCCGCAGGTCGTGTGGATGGTCGGCGGTCACACCCACGAGCGAATGCTGCGAGCGCTCGACGGGCTCACGGTGATCAACGCCGGCACGCTGCACCGCAGCTATCGGCAGGGCTTCGTCATCGTCGACATGCAGGCGCTCGAGCTGCAGTGCTTCGATCTCGTGGATGGTCAGGTGCGCGACGCGGGCGTGCTTGCGCTCGACGGTGCGGCGCAGTAGCGTCGTGATCGCATGCAGTCCTCATTCACCCTCATCCGGGAGGTCGCTTCCGTGCTCGTCTAATGGCGCGGAGCGGCCCTGTTTCAGTTCGTTCAGATCGTTCAGTTCGAGATTCGATACGCGCGCTGGCCCACCGTGAGGCCCGCGACAAGACCCAGCGATTCTTCGTCGAGGGCGAGCGCTTCGTGATCGCAGCGCTCACGACCCGCGCGGTGGTCGAGCAGGTCGTGCTCGTACGCGGGCGCAGGTTGGTGCCGCCGCTCTCGAAATTGGTCGCGACACACAAGCGGGTATTGGAGCTCGAGCGCGACGAGTTCGAGTCGCTGTCGAGCTCGGCCGAGCCTGCGGGCATCGGTGCGGTCGTGCGCATGCCCTGGGCCGAGTTGCCGGAGCGACCCAAGCGTGGCCCGTGGCTGTGCTTCGAGTCGGTGCGCTCGTACGGCAACCTCGGCTCCGCGCTGCGCAGCGCGGTCGCGTTCGAGGCCGGCGGCGTGGCGATCCTCGGCGACGCGCTCGATCCCTTCGATCCGGCGGTCGTGCGCGCGACGATGGGTGCGATCTTCCACGTGCCGATCGTCCGCACCGATCCGATCGCGCTGCGTCGCTGGTGTCGTCGGCAGCGCGCGCTGATCATCGGCACCTCGGCGAAGGGGCGCACCGACCTCCGCGACCTGCGTGTGCAGCCGCCGAGCGTCTTGATGATCGGGCACGAGCGCGGCGGCATGTCCGAGCTGCAGCGCGAGCTGTGCGACGACGTGGTGCGCATTCCGATCAGCGCCCGCGTCGACTCGCTCAACCTGGCGACCGCGACGACCGTGCTGCTCTACGAGAGCTGGTGGCGCAGCGCTGGCTGAGAGGGATTGAAACTCGGTGTACTCTCGCGCGCCCCATGGCTCAGCAAGCGCTCGAGGCGATCCCACCGCTGCTCCAAGCCCTCCGGACCGGCCGGCGCACGCGGGTGGTCGGGGCCGAGGGTGGCTATCGGGGTCTGCTGCTCGCGCGGGCGATGGTCGATCCCGACACCAACGCGCCGCTCTGCTATCTCGCGGCCGACGACGCGAGCGCGCGCCAGGTCGCGGCCGACGTCGGGTTCTTCGCGGGCGTGTCGTCGAGCGAGCTCGAGGCCGGCACGCGGATCTTGCTGGTCCCCGAGATCGACGTGTCGCCCTACGGCGATGTCTCGCCCGATCCTCGAGGCGTCGGCGCACGCTTGGCTGCGCTCGAGCGGCTGCGCGCGGGCGAGGCCGAGATGATCGTGCTGAGCTTGCGCAGCGCGCTACGCAAGACCATTCCGACCGCTGCGTTCGCGAGCCTGTGCGTGGAGTGGCGGACCGAGGGCGAGCTCGGGCGTGAGGAGGCGGCCGCGTTCCTGATCGCGGCCGGCTACGAGCGCGTCGACACGGTCGGCGATCCCGGCAGCTTCGCGATCCGCGGCGGGATCATGGACGTGTGGGTCCCGCTCGAGCGGTTCCCGGCCCGGCTCGAGTGGTGGGGCGACGAGATCGAGCGCATGCGCGTGTTCGATCCCGACAGCCAACGCAGCCTGCGAGAGATCCGATCGCTGCGCGTGCACCCAGTCCGCGAGACCATCCCGACCGGCGATCGCGATCTGCGTCGCGCGGTGCTCGAGCTGGGCGATCGCATCGAGATCCCGACCAGCAAGACCCGCCAGGTGATCGACAACCTCGCGGCCGGGGTCGACTTCTTCGGCATCGACGCGATCACGCCGGTCTTTCACGAATCCCTGGTGCCGATCTGGGAGCACTTCCCCGCCGGCACGCGCTTCTTCCTCGACGAGCCCGACGCGATGATCGGGCTCGGCGAGCGCATGCTCGACGAGATCGAGCTCGATCACCGCCGCGCGCTCGAGGCCAAGCATCTGGTCTCGAGCCCCGAGGAGTTCTTCATCACGCGCGAGCAGCTGCGCGCGCAGGTCCGCGCGACGCCGGTGGTCGGTCAGCGGCTCGAGCTCTACCAGCCCGAGCTTGGGCCCGAAGCCAAGGACGATCGTCGCTTGGTGCGTGTCGACCTCGGCCGCAACCTCGAGCTGCGCGCCAAGCTGGAGGCCGCGCGCGGGCAGAAGGGCGGCGAGCTGCTGCGCCCGGTCGTCGATCACATCCGCAGCTTGTCTTCACGCCGCTTCGCGGCTGAGGGGGGCATCCACGACGACGCGGTGCTCGGCGATGAGCTCGATCCCAACGACGGCGAGCCCTGGGACGTGATCCTGGTCGCCCCGAACCTCACCCACGCCGAGCGGCTCACCGCGATGCTGCGCGGCTACGGCCTGTCGCTGGCCAAGCCCGAGGCCGCGGCGGAGCGTGGCCCGCTGCTCGATCTCGGCGGTCGCGAGCTGACCGAGCCGCGCGTGCGCGTGCTGCCGGGCTCGCTCTCGGAGGGCTTCGCGAGCGAGGGCGATCGCCTGCTGATCGTCTCGGAGTCGGAGATCTTCGGCTCGGTCACGCGTCGCAAGCAGCGTCGACGCAAGCGCGGCTCGGGGCTCGCTTCACTCTCGGCGTTGGGCATCGGCGACTACGTCGTGCACCTCGTGCACGGCGTCGGTCGCTATCAGGGGCTGACCAAGCTGGCCGCAGCCGGCGGCGGAGTGCTCGGCGACTTCGTGATCGTCGAGTACGCGGGCAAGGACAAGCTCTACCTGCCCGTGCATCGGATCGGCGAGATCGAGCGCTTCGTCTCGGCCGACGCCAAGCCGCCCAAGCTCGACAAGATGGGCGGCCAGAGCTTCGAGAAGAAGGCCGGCCGCATCCGCGCCGACGTCCGCCAGATGGCCGAGGAGCTGCTGCAGATCTACGCGCAGCGCGAGGCGATGTCGGGCCACGCCTACCCGGCCCCCGACGAGATGTTCCAGGAGTTCGAGCAGACCTTCCCGTTCGAGGAGACGCCCGATCAAGCCGACGCGATCGATGCCGTGCAGCACGACCTCGGCAAGCCGCAGCCGATGGATCGCCTGGTCTGTGGCGACGTCGGCTTCGGCAAGACCGAGGTCGCGCTGCGGGCCGCGTTTCGGGTGGCGGCCTCGGGCAAGCAGGTCGCGATCCTGGCCCCGACCACCGTGTTGGTCCAGCAGCACTACCTGACCTTCCGCGAGCGCATGGAGCCGTTCCCGATCCGCGTGGGCGTGCTCAATCGCTTTGCGACCGAGGCCGATCGCAAGCAGACCGTAAAGGCGATCGCCAAGGGCGAGATCGACGTGGTCGTCGGCACCCACCGGTTGCTGGGGCGCGATGTTCGGTTCAAAGACTTGGGGCTGGTCGTGATCGACGAGGAGCAGCGCTTCGGCGTCAAGCAAAAGGAGCGCTTCAAGCAGCTCAAGACGTCGGTCGACGTGCTCACGATGACGGCCACGCCGATCCCCCGCACGCTGCACATGTCGCTGCTCGGCCTGCGCGAGATCAGCATGATCACCACCGCGCCCGTCGATCGCCTGGCCGTGCGCACCTACCTGACGCGGCACAGCGACGTGGTGCTCGACGAAGGCATCCGCCGCGAGCTCGCGCGCGGCGGACAGATCTTCTACGTGGTCCCGCGCATCATGGGCATCGAGGAGCACGCGGTGCGGATCCGCGAGCTGGTGCCCGAGGCCCGCGTCCTGGTCGCGCACGGGCAGATGCCCGACGAGATGCTCGAGCAGACCATGCTCGACTTCGTCGAGCACCGCGCCGACGTGCTGGTCTCGACCACGATCATCGAGAGCGGCCTCGACATCCCGCGCGCCAACACGATGTTCATCGCCAGCGCCGATCAGTTCGGGCTCGCCCAGCTCTACCAGCTGCGCGGCCGCATCGGTCGCTCGAAGCTGCGCGCCTACTGCTACTTGATGGTCCACTCGCTCGAGCGCCTCTCGGACGACGCGCGGCGGCGGCTCGAGGCGATCGAGCGCCACTCCGAGCTGGGCGCGGGCTTCAACGTCGCCAGCCAGGATCTCGAGATCCGTGGCGCCGGCGATCTGCTCGGCGCCCGCCAGAGCGGCAGCATTCAGGCGATCGGCTTCGAGGCCTACGCGCGGATCCTCGGCGAGGCCGTGGCCGAGCTGCGCGGCGATCCGATCTTGCGCGAGACCGATCCCGAGCTGGTGTTCGACGTGCCCGCGTTCCTGCCCGACAGCTACGTCGAGGACGTCGGCGCGCGGCTCGATTTTTATCGGCGCCTGAGCACGGCACGCGATGCCGACGAAGTCCGCGACGTCATGGAGGAACTGCACGATCGCTACGGCGAGCTGCCGATCGAGGCCCGCCACTTCGGTCTGATGATGGCGTGCAAGAGCTACGGTCGGCGGCTGCGGGCGCTCGCGCTGGAGCTAGCCGGCATGCGCTTCTCGATCCGGCTCGGGCCCGATACGCCGCTCACGGCTCAGGTCGCGGTCGGTCTGGGCGATGCGACCGAGGGGCGGGTGCGGCTCGCGAGCGGAGGGGAGCGGTTGGTTGCGACGATCCCCAATCGCACGGGCAGGGACTGCTCGCGGCAGCTCGAGGTGTGCGAGAGCGTGCTCGCGGAGCTGGTCACGTTTGCACGGCTCGATCAGGCGATCGCGGGCAAGCGGTCGCTCGCTCGCTGATCGGTCGCGCGGGTGTTTCTTCGTGGATAACCGTGGCGCGCCCGCAAATGGCGCGAAAGCGCGATAATGGGGACTTGTATTCGGCGATGGCGACCGATCAAATCAGCCCATGCAACGACGTGGACTCTACCTCGTACCTCTGACTTTGACGCTGGCTCTGGCGTGTGCCGACGACGCTTCCACCACCGA
>DATLLB010000204.1:0-7019 GCA_035538075.1 Enhygromyxa sp. | reverse complement strand
GTTCCTCGCGCATTTGTGCAATTGCTATCCCGAGCTGGTCGTCGTGGTCGTGGGCTCGACGGTCGACGGCACGTCGCTCGCTGATCGAGCACATGCTGGCCGCCGCTCCGCAGCAGCTCGCCGCCAGCTTAGAGGCCTTCATCGGCTGCGTGCCCGAGTGGATCGCTCGAATCGAGCGTCACCTCGAGCGCCCCGACGGCACCTCGGCCCGTGCCTGCCGCGAGCTCATCGTCGGCGCCGAGTCGGTCGGCGCCAGCGACCTCGCCGCGCTCGCACGAGCGACCACCGACAGCCTCGCGGCCCACGACCTCGACGCGGCCCGAGCCTCGCTCGCCGCCTGTGAGCGCGAGTATCTGCAGGTCTTTCAAGAGGCGTTTTCACTGTTGAACCATATCAATGAGCGGGGAGCACATTCATGAGGCCTGCCACCATCGAGCTCGATTGTCGTACACAGCAATGCCCCGTCCCAGTCCTGCGCCTCGCCAAGGCCGCGGGCGAAGTCGGCGACGGCGGCTATGTGTTGATTCGCGCGGACGACCCCGCGTTCCCCAGGGACCTGCGCGCTTGGGCCCGCTCCGCCGGCTCGCACATCATGCGATTCGACGAATGCGGCGGATACTACGAGGCCGCCGTGCGAGTGGGCGGCGAACTCGAGGACGACATCGAGATCGAGGACGCCGTCGCCGAAGACCACCCGCCGCCGAGGGCCGCCGAGCGGCCCACCCAGACCTTCGATCTGCGCGGCCAGCCGCCCCCCGCTCTGCTCGAGATCCTCGCCAAGGCCTGCGCCCGCGCCGAGCCGGGCGCAGTGATCGCCACAATCGTCGACGATCCGGACTTCCCCGAGCGATTGCAGCAATGGCTACCGACCAGCAACGCCACATTGCTCGCGCTCGAGCCCCACGACGACTACGCCATCGAGGTCCGCCTCCGCGTCGACGCCTCCTCAGCGCCCGCCGAGCCCGTCGCACTCGCCCGCCCCGCGCCGACCGTACAGCCCGAGGAGGACGTCGAGCGCTGCACATTGTTGGTCCTGCACAATGACCACGAGGCGCTGCTCGCCGCCTTGCTCATCGCCAACGGCGCCGCCGCGCAGGGCATGGAAACCACCGTATTCTTCACTTTCTGGGGCCTCAATCTGCTGCGCGGCCCGACCCCCAATTACGCCGAGCCCGAGCCCGAGATCGGCGTAATGCAGCGACTCATGAAATGGATGATGCCCAAGGGCCCCAAGCATCAGCCGCTCGGCAAGATGCACTTCGCCGGCCTCGGCAAGGGCATGCTCTCCGCGATCATGCGCCGCCAGCAGATCATGTCCCTGCCCGAGTTGATGGACAGCGCCCAGAAGCTCGGCGTGCGCTTCACCGCGTGTACGATGAGCATGTCCGTCATGGGCATCGCCCCGCGCGATCTCCATCCCTACCCCAACCTCGACTACGGCGGCGTTGCGAGCTTCGTCGACGACGCGCGCCGATCCGCGATCACCCTGGTGTTCTGACCCGCCAAGCCGGTCGAGCGTTGCCTCACGCCCCGTGCAGCCTGCGCCGCGAAGAGTGCTTGACGGGCGACCGGCGCTGGGCTAGACCGCTGCTCCCGCGAACACGGGACCGACATTCCGGCATAGCTCAGTCGGTAGAGCAGTCGGCTGTTAACCGACTTGTCGTAGGTTCGAGTCCTACTGCCGGAGCTACTCAGATCTGCAAACTAGGGGCCCGTAGACCTTCGGTCTTCGGGCCTTTGGTAATTTCGCCGAGCCCGGGTCTGGATGATCCCGGCCTCCTGCGCCTGGCACGCAGTATGTCGCAGTGTAGGGCGCCCGCGAGACCACCGAGAGCGGTACGGCAGCCGCGACCGCTTTGCGCAGCACCGCGACACCTCGTCGGACTGCGGACGCGGTCGAGATCGAGATCGAAATCGCCGACCCAAAGCTCGCGCAGCCATCCGAGGCGAAGCCCCGTGCGGACCGCAACCAGAACGTTCGGTGACGCTATCATCGGCAAATGAGCACGAACGCCGAGCAGCGACATGATCGATTTTGGATGCGCCCGTTCTACTACTGGCTCACAGCCGCGCTGCTGGGCCTCGGCATCATCCTCGCCATTGCGCTGCGGTGGATCAACCACGATCAAGTGCAGGCGCTCAAGCTCGACGTCGTCAATTTGGCATTGCAGCTGATGGTCGTCGGCATTGTTGGTGGTTTGATCAAGAGCGCACTGGACCAGCAAAAGGCCGCGGCCGAGTTTCGGATCGAGGTCGTCACCGAGCTCGGCAGGGCTCACTCCACCACGTATGCGCTTCGGCGCACGCTCGCGCTTCGGGGTCATGAGCCCGAAGTCGTACGCGAGTGCATGTTCGAGCTGATGCGCGTGCGCAACGAACTCGGCAGCGTCGGGCATAATGCTCGGGTCCGGCTCGACGCGAGTCAGGTGATGGCCAGCATTCGGGTCATCCGTGCGTACCTCGAGGAGCTGATCAACGAGGCGATGAGCGAAGCCCGTGACGGCGAGATGAAGATGGGGCCCAAGCTGCACATGTTCGTCGCTGGCTGTACCGGACAGACGGATGAGGCCACTGCGTACCGTCATCGGTTCAAGGCCCCGTACATTCAGGCCAAGGTTGCGGCCGATCCAACCTGGGTGCTCGACGAGGAGCAACAGCACACTCTGGCGCTGTTGCATGCAAAGGAGTCAGTGCCAACGCCGGCTGCAACGCACGAGTGAGACGGATCAGGCGCTCCGAGCACCGCCAAGGCCGGGTGTACAAAGTCGCATGGCCGAGTAAGGTACTGGGGCGCCACGGCATGAGAAGATCGGACGAGCACGATTCATGCGACTGCCACCCGATGAAGCGAAGCACTTCCTGGACCTTCACGTCCGCGTCATCGGCTGGTGTGCGCGACGACTCGATCCAAAATCGGCGATCCACGACGCCACCTCCCTTCGCGCCGCGTCGCTGGACGATATCGCAGCGGCGAGGGATCGCATGCTCGATGAGCCGGCGGTGCTCGACGCGTATGTCGCCGAGAACCCCGATGGCCTGACGGCTGCCGCTCTTGGGCTCGTGAGCGCGTGGCGGAGGTTCGTACGTGGTGACTTCGTCGCGGAGCGCGACTTGAAGCGATACACGGTGTTCGTCGATTTGAAGGAACCGCCGACGGCCTACGGAGTGCTGTCGCTCGCCGACATCCTGCCGATGCCGATGCCGATGCTCGTCGAGGCGGTGCTCCTGCCCTGGCGCGGCGCGATCGTTTGCGACGGCATACTCCGGTACAAGAACGTGTACCTGGGCCCGGGTATCCGTCGGCGGCTCAAGGACGCGTACCGGGACGCAAAAGCGCGGGGGATCGTCACCTCGCTCGCGGGCAGGCCGGTCACGGTGGAGGCCGCACCCGAGCCCCCGAAGGCGAGCGCAGGGAAGAAGGCGAGCACAAGGAAGAAGGCGAGCGCAGGGAAGAAGGCGGGTGCAAAGGCGCCCGATCCGAAGCAGGCGTTCGTCGGCCGCTGGCGTATCGTGCAAATGGAGGCGTGGGACACCGACTACTTCGAGATGGACGGCCCGGCCTTCGTCGCGGTCGAGCGTAGCGGGCTCGGCTCGTTCAAGTTCGGCCTCGTCGAAGGACAGACCGACGGCCGGTTCCACATCGAGGGCGAGAGTCCCGTGATGGAGTTCTCGTGGGAAGGCCGCGACGAGTGCGAGCCCGCGTGTGGTCGAGGGCGAGCGCAGCTGCACGGATCGGGAGAGATGCGCGGGCGGATCTTCATCCACCTCGGCGACGACTCCGAATTCGTGGCGAAGCGCATCAAGTGAGTGCTCGATGAGCCACTCGGAGCGCGCGGCTCAACGCGGGCGTCGATGCACGTTTGGCTTGGCCAGCTCGGGGTTGGCCCGATAGCGGCCACGCAGCTGCGCTGCGGTGAATGGCGGGCGCTCCAGCTCGTGGAGGTCTTCGCTCAGCACCAGCAGAAACTCGCGATCGTCCGGATTGTAGAGCGCGAGCCCGACGGTCTCGCGGGCGTCGAGGAACAGCGGCGCAGGTCGCCTCGGGCCGACCTCGACGGCGCAGCGACGCAGCGAGTCACGCACGCGGAAGTGATACGTCAGGATGTCGGAGCCGGTCAGGTTGTTGCGGCTATCGATGTGAACGAGGTCGAGCAGCGCCTCGCGGACGCCGTCGAACACGGCCGCGGTCCGCTCGTGGGTGCGATCGCGTCGTGCGGTCGACAGCATCACGAGCCCACCGCCGGACAGCGCCGCGCTGACGAGCACGAGTAGCAGCAACGAGCCGGCGCGCTGCTCGTGGACCCACGAGACGGCGAAGCGCTCGGGCTGCTCGGGCCGGTAGCGAACCTGCGGCACGACCGAGAGATCGGGCTTGAACAACAAACTCCTGACCAGCGTGCGCTCGCGATGGTGGCGCCCGGCTTGGTCGACATACGCGACGCTGACCTCGGTGCGGATCAGGCCGAGGCCGACCCGCTCGCTGTCGCCGTCGGGGTGGGCATCGCTGGCTTCGACACCGATCGCCCAGGTGCGCTCGTGCTCGTAGATCCACCAGCCGCCCACGCTCGCGCTCAGCAGCGCGGCGCTCAGCAACGCCAGACCCAGCCCGGTCAGCAGGGCTCGCTTGCGCCGAAGCTGGGCGAGCGTGGCCAGTGACGGCTGCAGCGACTCGGTGATCAAGCGATCGGCACGACCGGGTCGATAAGGATCGGCGAGCGTGGGTGCGACCGGCTCGACGCGCGGCTGGGTGTTGGCGTGCAGCTCGGCGAGCAGTCGCTTGCGTCGCACGAACGCCGACGCGATGCCGAACACGCCGAGCCCGAGCAAGCCCAGCGCGAGCATGAGCGCGCGTTTGGGTGACCAGCTCGGCTCAATGACGGCGAGCTCGCTACCGCCGAGATCCCAAGTGGCGCGTGCGATCAGCTCCATGCGCGAGCGCGAGGCCCAGCGCGTGGCCACGCCGCGAAACTCCCCGTCGTAGGCCGAACACTCGCTGCCGTACTCGAGCGCGATCAGGATCGCGGACTCGCGCTGCGGCGACCAGGCGGGCACCAGCATGCGCGCGCCGTCGAAGCGCATGGCCTCGCAGTCGGGTGTGAAGCCGCTGATCTCGACGAGCTCACCGCGGTGCTCGTCGAGGTCGATCGCGTCGATCGTCGCGGGCGAGAGCACGGCGACCTCGCGCGTGGCCGCGCGGAGATCGGGCAGCAGCAGCCCAAACAAACCAGCGGCGAGCAGCAGCAGGATCGCCCCCCAGATCAGGCCACCGTTCCACAGCGCGAAGCAGAGGTTCGCGTCGAGCTTGTTCGCATCCCTCACCGCGTCGAGTGTAGCGGGTCGGCGCTCTGGGCGGTGACACGACGCTCGAACGGCGATGCGACGGCATGCGCCTTGCTTGAGCGGGGCACGACGCTGCGAAAGACCTCGACTTCGTGCACCGTGATCTGTCCGCATCCACACCTGTGATCGCCGCGACCGGCACCGGCGTCCCGATCCACGTTTACTCGCAGGAACAGTTGATCGCGCTCGTACGTGAGCTGTTGCCCGAGCTCGAGGTGTCGAGCGCGGCGCTCGAGCGCTTGTTCGTCGCCGTCGGTGTCGAGCAGCGCCACCTCGCGTTGCCAGCCGAGGCCTACCGCGAGCTCGACGGGCTCTCGGGTCGCAACGACGCGTGGATCGAGGTCGCCAAGCAGCTCGGCGAGCGAGTCGTGTCCGCAGCGTTGACCGAGGCTGAGCTCGAGCCGTCGGCGGTGGCGCTGCTGGTCACCACCACGGTCACGGGCATCGCGGTCCCCTCGCTGGATGCGAGGTTGATGAACGCGATCGAGTTCGCGCCGACGCTCAAGCGCGTGCCGCTGTTCGGGCTGGGCTGCGTCGGTGGGGCCGCCGGCATCGCCCGCGTCGCCGATTACCTGCGAGGGTATCCCGAGCAATGCGCGATGCTGCTGTCGGTCGAGCTGTGCTCGCTGACGCTGCAGCGCGACGACGCGTCGGTCGCCAACCTGATCTCGAGCGGGCTGTTCGGCGACGGCGCTGCGGCGGTGCTGATGGTCGGCGCAGCGCATCCGCTCGCGGCCCGGGCCAAGCCCGCCGTGCTCGACAGCTGCGCCGCGTTCTTTCGCGACTCCGAGCGAATGATGGGTTGGGACGTGATCGATACCGGGTTCAAGGTCGTGCTCGATCCCAAGGTGCCGGAGCTGGTCGAGCGCGAGCTGCCGCGCTTGATCGATCCTTTCTTGTCTGCGCACGGGCTCGCGCGCGACGACATCGACGCGTGGATCGTCCACCCGGGCGGGCCCAAGGTCATTCGCGCGGTTCAGCGCGCGTTCGGACTCGACGACGCGCAGGTCGAAGCCACGCGCGAGGGTCTGGCACAGTTTGGCAATCTGTCCTCGGCCTCGGTCTTGTTTCTGCTCGACGAATTTCGCCGTCGGCGACGGCCGCAGCCGGGCAGCCACGGCCTGTTGTTTGCGCTCGGCCCGGCGTTCTGTGCCGAGGTCGTGCTGCTGCGCTGGTGACCATGGTCGACTTCGCGGTGGTCGGCGGCGGACCGGTGGGCTTGCTCTGTGCCGTCGCGCTGCAACGCCTGGGTCGATCGGTCACGCTGATCGAGCGGCACTCGAGCACGCGCTGCGAGACGCGATCGATCGGCGTGCATGCAGCCTCGCTCGCGCGCCTCGAGCAGCTCGGGCTACTCGAGCAATTTCTCGCGCGTGGGGTTCGGATCGAGCGCGGGGTCGCGGTCGGGAGTCGTGGATTGCTGGGGGCCATCGACTTTCGCCTGGCGTCGCGGCGGTTTGGCTTTGCGCTGGCGATCCCGCAGCCGCAGACCGAGGCGCTGCTCGAGCGTGCGGGGCGAGTGCTGGGTGTTCGAGTGCTGCGAGGTGCGAGCTTGGTCGGGCTCGTGCAGCGTGGGGATCGCGTCGAGCTCGAGCTCGAGCGCGAGCGCCTGCACGAGCCCGAACGCGCTCGGCTGCGAACCTGCCTGCGGATCGAGGACATGACCGGTGCGCTGCCCA
>DATLLB010000203.1:0-3532 GCA_035538075.1 Enhygromyxa sp. | reverse complement strand
TCGATCTCGGCGAGCGTGAACACCTCGCGGCGCGCCGGATCCAGCTCGGCCAGCGCGGCATCGAGGGCTTCGATCAATTCGCGGTCGGCGACCTCGACCTCGAGATCGCGGCTGGTCCCCGAGCGCGGCAGGGCCTCGAGCTTGCGCTCGTGTCGCGAGCGCTTGCGTCGATGATCGGCGGCGACCCGTCGCGCGATCCCATACAGCCACGAGCGCGCGGACACGTGCGCGTCGAGATCGGCCCAGCGCCGATGCACGACCAGGAACACGTCCTGGGCCGCGTCCTCGACACCCGGCTTCGGCACGCCGAAGTGCAGCAGCATGCGCCAGACGAACTCGAACTGCTCGCGGTAGAGCTGCGCGAACTCGCGGCCGAACGCCGGCTGAGGCTGCGCCGAGGGCATTCCGATCAACTATGGCCGGGTTGGGCGATCTTCGTTTGGACGACTCACGGAAAACGGACCTCGAGGCCCGCGAGCGCACGGACGCCGATCGGGGCCTGGGTCTGCGCGATGCTGTCGCCGAGCGTGAAGCCGCCGCGCAGCAGGCCGGCGACCAGATCGACGTCGAGGCCCAGCGCGAGCCAGCGCAGCGGCACGTAGCGCAGACCGGGGCCGAGCTGCACGGCGGCCCACGCTTGCGTCGCGGTGTCGGGATCGGGCGTCGTGTCGACCCCGCGACCGCGCAGCACACCAACCTCGAATCCCACGCACAGCGGCAGCTCGAGCTTTGCTCGCGGGATCGAAGAGACCAAGCACGCCCGCGCGCCGCCGGCCCCACCGTCGTAGCGGCCGACCAACGTTGGCTCGTCGTCGAGCGCGATCGTCCGAGCGGGCACCCAGAGGCCGCGCGCGGAGGCTCGCCAGCGAGGACCGTGGGCGCCGAGCTCGAGCACGACCGCGCCCATGCCCGCGTCGATCGGGCCCCAACCACCGCCGCCCAGCAGAGCCACATGGCCGCGGATGCGCTGCTTCGCCCGCGGTGGCGTCGGCTCGGACGGTGGCTCAACCGGAGTCGCGGACAGCTCGGGCTCGGGCTCCGGCTCCGACTCGGGTTCGGGCTCGGGCTCGGGCTCACTCTCGGGGATCGGCTCGGGCTCGACCGCAGGCGTCTCGACAGGCGTGGCCTCGCCGACCTCTGCCTCGACCGCAACCGCGATCACCAAAATCACCGCCTCCGCCAGCGACTCGCAGCTGCGTCCCTCGAGCGAGCGCTCGTCCAGCCCGCGGGCGCTGACGAAGCGCACGCTCGCCGAGGTCCCTTCGATCTCGACCTCGACCGCGACCTCCCCAGCCTCCTCCGGCACCTGCTCGGGCAACTCCGGGATCAGCTCGCGCAGCCGCACGAGCGCCTGCTCGCGATCGACACACGCGCTCCGCCAACGCAGCGACACCGGCTCGACCGCCGGCGGCTCGAGCAGCGCGAACGAGAACAACGAGGCCAGCAGACTGATGCTCATGGGGCTTGCGGCGCCGGATCTTCGCACTTCTCCATTTCGGCCATGGTCTGCGCCGCCATGACGCACCGCGCCTGCCTGAAGAACTCCTCGTCGTCGGCCATCTTCTCCCGCTCGAGCACCATCTCCTTGGCGCACTCGGCCAAGAACTTCGAGATCTCCTCCTCGGTCGGGGTGGTCGCGGCCTCGCCCATCTCGCGCTCCATCACGTTCATGACGTGCTCACAGATGTCGGCGCCCGACGGCTCGTCCGGCTCGGCGCTGGAGCGTGGGTCCGGCTCGGGACTCGACGGCGATCCTTCGACCGGCGCCGCACAGGCAACCAAGACCGGGGCGAGGAACAGCAGGCGGCCGATGTGCACGAGCTCTTCCTACCACGCTCGCGGACGGTTCGGCGCCTGATCGCGAGCCCACCCGAGAGCAGGGGTGCAGCCTCGGCCCGTGGACGTGTACGCTGATCGTGCTGATGCCACCCTCTTCGTCCGAGCGATTGATCCCACTGGCGCAGAGCGTCGGCGCGGCGACGTGGCTGATGGACGGCTCCGCGACCGAGGGCATCGCGTTGCCTCGCAGCCGCGCGCAGCGAGTGCTCCGCGATCGCTTCTTCGGCACCGACGCGATCGCTCGGCAGCTGCGACGACTCGCGACCGAGCGTGCGATGGCGGCTGGTGCCGGCGAGCGCTCGGACGCGGAGGCGTGGTCGCGCTTGCTGACCGAGCTCGAGCGCGGGCGCCTGCAAGTCCGCACGATCCCCACGCCCTCGCCGTCGATCAGCCCGGGCGTGCGCCTCGATCCGCCGGTCCCGACCCCGCCCGCCTCGACGCCGCCCGACGAGGTCGAGGTCGACGAGCGGGCCTTGATGATCACGCAGTGCGACCCCGAGCTCGCGACCGGCGAGCCGCTCGCGTACAGCTATTTGATCCGCGGGCTGCCGAACGCGACGCTGCGGATCTCGTCCGAGAGCTTCCCGGGCAACGTCGTCCACGAGGCGCCGATCGACTCTGCAGGCGTGCAGGACGGGGTCCACGACGCCGAGTGGGACGGCAAGGTCACGGCCGCGGGCGATCAGCAGGATCGCCGCCTGCGTCCGCGCTACAGCCCCGCGCTCCTGGAGATCATCCACGACGACGTCTACTGCGACGCGGCCACCTTCACGATTCCGCCGCTGCGCGTGCACGCGATCGACATCGAGGATCTGCACTTCAACTTCGATCGATCGGTGCTGCTGCCGGACATCGCCTCGGTCGACGGCAGCGAGCCGACGCTCGACGAGCGCCGCATCACCGGCATCGCGGTCATCTACGCCGCGCTGGTCCACGCCGAGCAGAACCCCGAGCAGAAGATCCTGGTCGTCGGTCACACCGATCCGAGCGGGGCCGAGAGCTACAACCAGACGCTCTCGGAGAAGCGGGCCGAGAACGTGCAGCTGTTCCTGTTCGGCGACCGCGACGGCTGGCGCAACCACAGCAACGCCGGGGATCACGTCGACGACGTGCAGACGATCCTCGCCTGGCAGGCTCGCCGCGCCGGCTGGGACTGCGATCCGGGGCCGATCACCGGGACCAACAACAACGCGACTCGTCAGGCGATCAGGCGCTTTCAGGAGCGCTACAACGTCGAGGTCCAGCGCACCGCCGACGAGGGGCTCGACCTGCCGTATCGCGCGACGATCGGCGTCGACGAGACGGTCGGGCCCGAGACCTGGGGGGCGTTCTTCGACGTCTACATGCACGAGCTCGTGCGGCTGCTGCGGGTCGACGGCGTGTCGGAGGTCGAGCAGAAGATCGCCGCGCTCGTGCAGTTCGACTCGCTGCCGAAGTTCATCGGTTGCGGCGAGCCTGCCAGGCGAGGATCGTCTGCACGTCGTCGACGTGGTCCCCGGCGTTGCTCTGGTTGCGCCAGCCGTCGCGGTCGCCGAACAGGAACAGCTGCACGTTCTCGGCCCGCTTCTCCGAGAGCGTCTGGTTGTAGCTCTCGGCCCCGCTCGGATCGGTGTGAACGACGAGCAGGAACTTCTGCTCGTGGTTCTGCTCGGCGTGGACCAGCGCGGCGTAGATGACCGCGATGCCGGTGATG
>DATLLB010000202.1:0-3909 GCA_035538075.1 Enhygromyxa sp. | reverse complement strand
TCGCCACAGCCAGGCGAACGCGAGCGCGGGGAAGAAGGTCGCGAGCTTCGCGGTGTCGGGCTCGACCGCGACGTGGCCGAGGGCGAACAGCATGCTGGAGATCACCGCCGCCCAGCCGAACGGCACGCCGAGCAGCTTGCGTTTCGGCGGCCAGCGCTGCTCCAGCGCGCTCATCAGGTAGCCGCGATTGAACACCTCCTCGGGCAACGCGACCGCGAACACGCCGATCGCCACGTCTCGGATGAAGCCCAGCCCGTAGTACTCCACCCACGTGGCGGGCACGTGCAGTCGGTCCGGCCAGAACCCGCCCGACCAGCGCCGACACTGCCCGCCGAGGAACTGCTCGAGGTTGCCGGCGACGGGCGTCCGCGACTCGACGGCGATCACCGGCTGCAGCACGGCAGCATCGCCCTGGCAGACCTGAAAGTAGAAGGCCCAGGTCAGCAACGCGAACAACGGGAGCAACGCCACGCCGGCGATCGCAGCCCAGCGCCAGCCGGCGCGACTCCACGGTGGGATCGGTCCGTCGGGACCGACCTGCCAGCGAGCGGCGAGCTCGGGCCGGCGACGCAGCAGCCAACCGGGCAGGAAATAGAAGCCGGCGATCAGCACGATCGAGAGCGACTCGGCCACCCGCGCCGGCCACGGCAGCGCTTTCAGCCCCGCGTACCCGAGGTAGAGCCCGAAGGTCGCGAGGATCGCCGTGCGAGCGATGAGCCGACGCTCTTCATCGCTCGGAGGGCTCGAGTCGGGCGCCGAGGGCACCGGCCCGAACTATACACCCGACGCCGCTGCGATCTCGGCCAGCGCGACCTCGGCGATCTCCTGCACCGCAGCCTCGAGCACGCGCAGATCGGTGCCCTCCACCATCACGCGCAGCTTCGACTCGGTGCCCGAGTAGCGCACGAGCACGCGGCCCTCGTCGCCGAGCTGCTGCTCGACCGCCGCGATCGCGGCCTGCGACTTGGGCAGTTGCTCGAGCGGAATCTTCTTCACCACCGCGAAGCTGCGCGAGACCTGCGGATAGCTGGTCATCACCTTGGCGAGATCGGCGAGCGGCTTTTGTTCGCGCACCATCACGGCGAGCAACAGCAGCGCCGAGACCAGGCCATCGCCGGTGGTCGAGTGATCGAGGCAGACGACGTGGCCCGACTGCTCGCCGCCGAGGTTGCAGCCGTGCTCGCGCATGGCCTCGACCACGTAGCGATCGCCGACGGGGGTCCGATGCAGCCCGATCCCAACCTGCGCGAGGCTGCGCTCGAGCCCGATGTTCGACATCACCGTGGCCACCACCGCGTTGCCGCGCAGGGCCCCGCGGCGGGCCAGATCGCGGCCGACGATCGCGAGCAGCACGTCACCGTCGACCAGCTGTCCGCGATGATCACAGACGACGGCCCGATCGGCGTCGCCGTCGAGCGCGAGCCCGAAGTCGGCCCGATACTCGCGGACCACGTGCGAGAGGTGCTCGGGGTGCATGGCCCCGACGCCGGCGTTGATGTTGGTCCCGTCGGGCTCGACCCCGGTGCGGATCACGTCGGCACCGAGCTCCTCGAACACCTTCGGCGCGATCTTCCAAGCGGCCCCGTTCGCACAGTCGACGACCACGCGCAGGCCGTCGAGCTCGTACTCGCTCGGCAGCACGTGCTTGACGTGGGTGATGTAGCGGCCGCCCGCGTCCTCGAGCCGAAACGCCTTGCCGATCGTCTCGCCGTAGACCAGCCGATCGTCGACGGCCCCGGGCTCCATCAGCGTCTCGATGTGGGTCTCGACGCTGTCGGGCAGCTTGAAGCCGTCGTTGGCGAACAGCTTGAAGCCGTTGTCCTCGAACGGGTTGTGGCTGGCCGAGATCATCACGCCCGCGTCGGCGCGCATCGACTTGGCCAGGTACGCGATCGCGGGGGTCGGCAGTGGTCCGGTCAACATCACGTCGACCCCGAGCGAGCAGAGCCCCGACGCCAGCGCCATCTCCAGCATGTAGCCGCTGCGGCGCGTGTCCTTGCCGACCACGATCTTGCCCTCGCGGCCGAAGTGAGCCGCGACCGCCATGCCCAGGCGCATCGCAACCTCGGGCGTCATCGGATGCACGTTGGCGCGACCGCGGATGCCGTCGGTGCCGAACAGCTTGCGTTTCGGATCCTCGCTGCTCACCCGCGATTGATAGCCAATCTCTCGGGTAGCGCCTAGCAGTGCTACCATGAAGCCTGCAAACCGGCTCGGCATGCGCCACGCCACGTTCGTCATTCCTGCCTCGATCTTCGCCGTGACCTCGCTAGCCCCGGTCGCCGCTGCCGCGTGCTGGGACGGGGTCCGCATCGAGACGGACCGCATCAGCATCATGATCGGCGACGCTGACGGTGGCGATCTCGAGTGGCCGGACGCCGACCTCGATCGAGCCGCGGACTGGCTCGTGGCGATCGAGGCGATCCTGCCACCCGGCGACGAGCTTCACGTCGAGTTCGGCTTGGTCTACTTCGGCGACGACTCGACCTGCGCGGCGATCGAGGAGGCGAACAGCTTCGCCGAGTTGTTCGCGAAGGTCGGCCACGCCTGCGGTCGCTCGGCGGACGAGCTCGCGCGAGCACGAGCGCGCTCGGCCTCGCTCTACTCCGTGCAGATCCTGTCGACGAGCAACCGAGCCGCCGCCGAGGCGCGCAAGGCCGAGCTCGACCTCGACTGCCACTGGCACGGCGTCTACGAGCGCGGTGGCTTCCCGTCACTCAATCCTTGCGCGGAGGTCGAGTCGGCGACGCTCGTCGATGGGCGGGAGGTCCACCGCGTGCTCGTTGGCAACTTCCTCTCGCGGGCGAGCGCGGAGCAGGCCCGCGCGTCGATCCGCGAGGAGCTCGGCGTCGACGGGATGGTTCGACTCGTTCGCTGACCGGCTAGCGATCTTCGGCCGGCGCTTCCAACCCCGCGGCCGAGAGCCGCAGCCGGACCAGCGGCGGCACGATCGACAGCTGCGCGCGGGTCGACTCGGGCACGTCCTCGGACCACACGAAGCGCAGCGTGATCGGCAGCGGCCCGCCCTTGACCGACGGCTTCTCGACCTCGACGACCGGCACGACCGGATTGTCGAGCGCCCGGATCTCCCGCAGCGCAGGCTTGGGACCGCGGATGTTGACGCGCTCGCTGGCCGGCAGCTCGATCTCGTCGGCGCTCGGCAGCGCCTCGCGCAGGACTTCGTCGGTCGCGATGCTCAGCTCGATCTCGCCGGGGATCGGCTCGACCTCGGCGACGAAGCGGACCTTCGGGCGATCGTGGCTGGCGACCTGCAGGAACTGGAGATCGGGCGGCAGCGGCTCGAGCTCGGCCCGCAGCTCGAGATCCTCGCGGATGCCGTCGATGTCGATCGGCTCGGTGCGCAGGCGCTCGAACTGTTCGATCGCCGAGACCGGCCCGCGCAGCGGCCAGCTGCTCGGCTCGACCCGCACGGCGACCAGCTGGTGATCGGCGTCGACCTCACCGATGACCACCGGCTTGATCGTGAAGCCGCGCTCGACCACGGCCTCGAAGCGAAGATCGATCGGATCGTACTCGAGCGTGTCGAGCACCACGCCGGGCGGCATCACCACCGATCCGGGATCGAGCGCCATCGGGCCCGGACGGACCTCGCGGAGATCGAGCGTCGCGGGCCCGAGCGCATCGGCGGAGATCTGGTTGACGTTGGCCCACGGGCCGCGCAGGCGAACCTCGACCGTCTCAGGCGGATCGGTCAGCAGCACGCGATCGGGATCCTCGATCACGCGCAGCTTCACGATCCCGCTGCGCGTGACCTCGTCGCGGGTCACGATGAACACGGTGGCCGCGAGCAGGAACGCCATGATCTTGGTGCCCCAGTTCTCGGTCGTGGCCTTGACCACGAGCTCGACCACGCGGGCGAAACCGATCGTGCGCGGCTCCTTCTTGCTC
>DATLLB010000201.1:0-3143 GCA_035538075.1 Enhygromyxa sp. | reverse complement strand
CTCCAGGAGAGTTACGCTTGGTGGTCAGCTCGTAGTGGAAGCAATAGCGGCAGCGATAGACGCAAAAGCCAAAGTGGAAGTAATAGCCGGCGGCCCGAAAGTCGCCGACGGCGAGCTTGCGGAATTGCTCGGGCGTGGGCGCGCCGCGATGGCGCGGAGTCTGGATCTGCACGGCTGGCGGGTACGTCAGCTGGTAGTCGTGCATGTCCGGGTTGGGCCGCAAGCTGGGCTCGCTCGCCCACAGCCGCTCGAGCAACTTGCGAAGCTCGCGAGACGTGGCCGCCTGCGCGTCGCGTGGGAGCTGGATCGGGTGGGTGGTCATCCGAGGAGCGGGCGCCGTGACGCGGCGAGGCGGTCGATGGTGGCCTGGAGAATGGCACGGACGCGGGCGTCAATCTCGGCGGTTTCTCCGTGCGCTTCGATCGGCGGCGCGACCTCGATCTCGATGCGAGCCGGGAAGGGCAGGTAACCCGGCAGTGGTCCGAGCCACAGGCCCCACGGGATCGAGAGCGAGAGCGGGAAGGACTTGAGCCGTCGGCGGCGGTCGACTCCGAGCCAGCGAGCGACGCGCTTGCCTTCGCGCAGGATGATCAAGGTCTCGTGACCACCCACGCTGGCGACCGGGACAATCGGCACGCCGGCCTCGCGGGCGATGTCGACATAACCAGTGCGACCGGCGAAGACGACTTTGTTGCGATCGGCGAAGGGGCGGCAGGCATCGTGGTCGCCGCCCGGGTAGACCTGCACGGCGTAGCCGCTGCGCAGGGCCTCGAGGGTGCGCTCGCGGCCGGCTCGAACCGCACCGTAGCGCGCAACCCAGCGCGCGAGCGGATCGGGGAAGCTGTCGAACATCTGATCGTGAGCGAGGGTCAAGAGCGGCGTGGGCAGGTCGGCGCTGTGATAGGCGGCGAGCCACACGAGGGTGTCGGGGACCAGGCCGGCGCCGGAGTGGTTGCCGACGGCGAGGAACGGGCCGCTGGGGAGCCGATCGAGGCCGTGGACGCGAGCACGGAAGTAGCCGTGGAGCAGTCGCTTCCAGTCGGGCGCGTGGCGGCGGACGTAGTCGGCGTCGTAGCAGCCGAGCTCACCGGGTGCGGGTGCGGGCTGGGTCATCGACCGAGCCGCAGTTTGCCAGAAGCGGCGTGCTAGGGTGGTGACATGTTCGAGGCCTCGACGGTCAAGCTGCTCATCGTCGATGGCAGGATCACCGAGGTCACCGAGGCGCTGATCCGCGAGGTCACAGGTCGCGCCGGCTTCGATGGGATCTCGATCTGGGTGCAGGGCGAGCCGCTCGTGCGTGGAGTGTCGCGCGAGCGTGGGCAGGAGCTGGCGGCGAGGTTCGGCTCGCTCGGGTGCGCGGTGCAGTGGATCGATGAGCCGCGCCATCGCTTCGCCTACGATCCTCGCCACCCGCTTCGCGGTGATCAGCCGCTTCGGCGGCTGCGGTGGATCGACGACGCGCTGGCGATCGACCACGGCACATTGAGCCAGTGGCAGCTCGGGGAGCTGGTGTCGCTGGGCTCGATCGAGGCGCTCGCGCGGGCGGTGGCGGAGCAGTGCGAGGCGTGGACGCGCGAGGGCCTGGCGATCACAGCAGACGAGCGCTCGTTGCTGGCGTCGGTCAGCGCGCGAGAGCTGCGGCTGGAGGCGGAGATCCGGGCGGCCGACGATCCGCGCGACGCTGCGGGGGTCTACACGGACTGGCTGCAGGAGCAGGGGGATCCGCGTGGACGCCTGACCAGCAGCGAGCCCGAGCTGCTCGAGCGGCACGCCTCGCACTTGTTCGGATCGGCGGCGTCGCTGTTGCCGTTGCTCGAGCTCGAGTGGTGCGGCGGCGTGCTGATCGGGCTCTCGAACACGAGGCCGCCGATCGCAACCGATCGGGGCGGCTGGCGGGAGCTCGACGTGCTGTTCGAGCTGCTCGCGCGGCCGGTCTGTGCCTGCGTTCGTTCGTTGCGCGTGGGCGCGGGCAAGCTGGTGAGCCGCGACGTCGAGGAGCGGCTGCAGGCGATCGATCCACGCGTGCGCGAGGGCATTCGGTCGCTGTACTTGTACACGGTGGTCGGCAACAGCTTCGGTCGTTGCGAGCTGCTGCCGAGCCTCGAGGCGCTCGAGCTCACCGTGGGGCTGGGCCAACCGCTGCACTTCGAGCGGCTGCGTGCGCTGAGCGTGGAGGTGTCGGGCGAGGACACGATCGCGGCGCTGCGCGAGAGCAGGCTGCCACGCTTGGACGCGCTGACGCTGCGCCTCGGGTTTCGGGGCTGGAACAACCTCGACGCGCTACTGTGCTGCCCTGCGCTGCTGTCGGTTCGGCGCCTGGTGCTCGATGATCTGTCGGCGACCGGGCATCCGGTGTGGATCGAGCACGGCGCGGAGCTGATCGAGCAGCTGCTGCGTGCGCCGATGATCGACCGGCTCGACTGCCTGGATCTGCGCGGGCTCAGTTGGACGCACAACACCCTGGATGCGATCGAAGCCGTACGCGATCGCCTGCCGCAAGAGACGTTGGTGCTCAGTCGGGCGGAGATCGACGAGCGCCTGCGCGGGCTCGGCTGGGACGGGATTACTTGAGCTTGTCGAGGTCGAAGCCGTAGAAGTCGCGGCCGGGCCAGTCGGGCAGGGTGCTGCAGAATCGTGCGAAGCCGATCAGCGAGGAGAAGCGGGGATCGAGATCGAGGGTGTCGGGGTAATCGAACTGTCGTGCGGCCTGGGCGAGCTCGATCAGCTTTGCGTGATAACCCGGCCAGCCCACCACTTTGCGCAGGATCGGCGTCATCGGGTTGCTGCCGTCGACGATGCGCTGGGCTTCGCGTTCGAGCAGCGCGAGGCCGTGCTCGTGCGAGTGCAGCAGCTGCAGGTCGTAACCGAGGAACGCGTCCTCGTGATAGACGCAGAGCAAGTGTCGCACGATGTGCTTGGGCGCGAGCCCGAGGCCGGTGTCGGCGAACACTTGCCGGGGGCTGTAGAGCAGCTGCAAGGGCACGCGCACTGGGATCTGTCCCGCCCAGGTCGAGCGGCTGCGCTGGCGCTCTCGCTCGCTCTCCGACAAGGTGATCGGCAGCATCGCCGCCCAGCCGATGCGGATCTGCCAGGGTGAGGGCAGGCGCTCGAGCAGGCCGTGCTTCGCGAAGAAGCCTAGCCGG
>DATLLB010000200.1:0-2339 GCA_035538075.1 Enhygromyxa sp. | reverse complement strand
CGTAGAACTCGGAGTCGCCCTCGTCGGCCGCTGGATAGCCGCTGATCTTGCGATAGCTGCGTTCGGCCAGCAGCTCGGCGCACAGCCGCGCGCGCTCGGTGGCCAGCGACTCGCGCTCGTCGAGCTCGGCGACCAGCGTGGTCAACCGGTGCTCGAGCAGCTGGCTGAGATACTCGTCGGTGGCCGCGTAGATCTCACAAGTCACCGCCGGCAGCTCGCCGGACAGGAACTCGACGCGTCGCTCTCGCCACGCGCCGAGCAACACGGTCAGGTCGGCCAACAGGCGCTCGACCAACACGCGCACGTCGTCGACCGCACCGTTGGTGGGCAGGCTCCGAATCGCCTCGCGCACGACCAAGGTCCGATCACGCAGCTGCGCGCGAGCGATGCAGCCGAACATGCGAAGCTCGTGGCCGAGCCGCTGGCGGAGCCCGGCGTTGCGCGGATCATGGCGCAGCGCGTCGATGGTGCTGTCGATGATCGCCAGCGGCGACAAGGGATCGCCGGCGTCGGCGAGCGTGCGCAGGCCGATGATCGGCGTCTTGAAGCGCAGGTAGCCCTGCACGTCGCTGTAGAATTGCTCGCGCGGGTACGAGTGACGATTGATGCCGAGGCTGCGCGGCACGAACAGGTAGCACTCGACCCTGTAGTCGCTGCGCGCGCGAGTCGAATCGAGGCAATAGTCGAGTTTGACCTCGAAATGGTTGCTGTCGTGGACGCCGATCCGACTCTCGATCAGGTCTTCTGTCAGTCGAGGTTGCGTTGCAAAAGCATGGCACAATGACAGCGCCCGACCACTGCACTGTGCGCCGCAGGCGCTGGCTTTCGTGGCCGTGCACGTGGCGAAAGCAGGGTCACCTCTCGCCGTTGGACCGGTCCCATGCCTCGCATTCTCTCGCTCACGCCTCCGCTGCTGCTCGTCGTCTGCTTCGCCTGCCAGCCGGCGACCTTCGAGGAGGATTCGGCCGACGAGGTTGGTGACGGGGATAGCGAGACCGGCGATGGCGACGGCGATCCGACCGGGGACGGCGACTCCGGAGACGGCGATCCCACCTTCAATTGCGATCCCACGGCCGAGATGCCGTGCCCCGACGGCCAGAAGTGCACGGTGCTGATCAGCGGCGGGCCGCCGGTCTACGAGTGCATCACCGACGACATCGACAAGCTGCCCTACGAGAGCTGCGTGCCCGCCCCGGCGACAGGTCAGGACGGCTGCCCGAGCGGGCACGCCTGCATCGCCGGATCGCAGGGCTCGGCGGGCGTCTGCATGCCGCTGTGCACCGGCGACACCGACTGCGACGCGGCCCTGTGCACTGCACCGCCCGGCTCGCAGGTGCCCGTGTGCGCTGCGATCTGCGATCCGCTCGCTCCGCTGTGCCCCGATCTGCAGGACTGCCAGCGCGTGCGCAAGGCCAACTTCGTGTGCCAGTTCCCGCTCGAGGATGACGACGGAACCACCGCCGAGGCCTGCAACGGCGCGCTGGATTTGGGCTGCGCCGAGGGCTTCGTGTGCGAGACCGGTGGCATCATCCCGGGCTGCAACGAGAACAGCTGCTGCACGTCCTTGTGCGACCTGAGCGAGGCTGATCCTTGCATGGCGCCGATGGTCTGCGGCGGGCTCCCGCTCGATCCGCAGCCGGGCCTCGAGAACGTCGGGGCCTGCTACGTGCCGCAGTGAGCTGTCAAAGCGTTTCCAACAGCTCGCACGCGCGTGTGCGGACCAACTCGGCGTTGCCGGCCGCGGTCACCCACGCGGCCGGCTGCTTGCGCGTGTGCATGTGGTAGTAGCGCTGGGTCTGGCCGTCGAGCTCGCGCGCGCAGCTGAGCCACGCGACCGGCTCGGCGGCGACGAGCGGATCCTGGAAGAGCCGCTTCATCGCCGGGTCGAGCAGCACTCGCATCCAGCGAGGGGCCTCGCGGGCGAGATCGGTGGCCACCGCTCCGGGGCACAGCGTGAACACGCCGATCTCGTTGGGATCGAGCGTGCTGGCGAGCGCCCACGCGTAGCTGGTCAGGTACAGCTTGCTGCGACCGTAGTGCGCGAGCGAGCCGGACGTGCCGTAGCGCTCGGGCTCGCTGAAGCGGTCGAGCGCAGGCTTGCCCGAGCGATGAGCTTCGGACGAGACCACCACGATCCGCGCCGGCGCCCGAGTGGCGGCCCTCACCAACCCGCGGGCGAGCAGTTGTTCGACCAAATCGACGACGGCCAGGAAGTTGACGTGGAACATCACGTCGAGGCCGGCAGAGGTCGTACGCGACTCGCTCGCGACCACGGCCGCGTTGAGGATCACGCGATCGAGCGCCTCGCCGCGCTCGGCCAGCGTGGCGAGGCGCTCGAT
>DATLLB010000199.1:0-3325 GCA_035538075.1 Enhygromyxa sp. | reverse complement strand
GCGTCGAGCTGCACGCCCGCAGCGGGGAGCAAGATCGGCGCGGCGATCAATACGAGCCCAAATACGAATAGAAGGATCAGAGCCATCGATGTTGTCTCCTTCGGCGGATCGGCGGATTCAGGGGAGCGGGGATACGTCGTAGATCTGCGTCTCGGGGTCGTAGTCGACCACGGTCACGCGCATGCCGGGCTCGAGCGGGCTGTCCGACCGGCAGTGAATGCGGTGGACATCGCCGGCCAGCTGCACGTCGGCGAAGGTCTTGGTGAACATGCAGGCCTCGGCGCCGAGCAGGTCGGCCTGGGTGCTGACGTGCGACTCGGAGGCCGGCAGGTGCTTGATGATCAGCCGCGCCGCGCGTGCGGTCAGGAACACCATCAGCACCGCCGCGATCACCAGCGCGACCACGCCGAGCCACGGCCAGTCGTGCCCGAGCGCAGGTCCCAGCGTCAGGCTCGCGGCCATGCCCGAGAGCCCGAAGATCAGCGCCGAGACCATCAGCAGCACCGTGAACGGGATCTGCCCGATGTCGAGGATCCCGAGCAGCTCGGCCGGCCCGTCGTGCATCTCGACGTCGCCATCGAGATCCGCGTCACCAGTGTCGAGGCCCCCGAGCGCAGCCCCGATCACGATCAACACGCCGACGCCGAGCGCGGAGAGGAACACGATGTTGTGCCAGGCGAAGAGGTCCATGAAGTCGTCACGCCGCGAAGCGGCCGAGGTGCGGTGCTGGCGTTGCAGACGACCGCGCCCAGGCTCATCGATTCCCGAGTCGGACGGTCGAAGCCGCGATGATAGCCGGTTCGCGCGCTGCGTCGACGACAAGAATCGCGCTCGCGTCTATCCTCCGCGCATGCCCCTGCCCGCAGGCGTTCACTTCCTCGCGCCGACCATCCCGCTCTACGTGTTCGAAGCCCGCGAGCCCGGCCCGACCGCGCTGATTCAGGCCGGCATCCACGGCGACGAGATCGCGGGCGTGCATGCGCTGCAGGAGCTGCTCGAGGACAACTTTTTACCCACGCACGGGCGCCTGCTGATCTGCCCAGTCATGAACCCCCGAGCCTATCGAGCGCGCCAGCGGGCCGCCCCCGACGGCCTCGATCTCAACCGCTGCTTCCCCGGCGACGCGAGCGATCCGGCCTGGGAGCGCAGGCTCGCGCGCACCTTCATGGACCTGGTCGAGAGCGAGCGCCCGGCGTTGATGGCCACGCTGCACGAGTCGACCAAGCGCTACGATCCGAGCGCCGATCGGCCGACGTTTGGACAGACGCTGGTCTACGGCGTGCAGCCGATGCCCGAGATCATCGGGCGCGTGATCGCCCGGCTCAACCAGCGCTTCACCGACGCGCAGGAGCACTGGGATCCGCAGTACTTCCCGGTCGCGACCTCGTCGACCGAGGTCATCGTCGACGCGATCGGCTGCGTGGGCATCTGCGTGGAGACCTGGATGGGCTTCGAGGAGCGCCACCGCATCGACATGCAGAAGGCGGTCGTGGAATTGTTGCTCGACGACGTCGGCGTGCGCAGGCTCTGAGATCGGCCATCAAAATTTGTAGCGACTCTCCAGCTGCGCGAGCGAGATCGGTCGACTGCGCTCGCGCTGATCCGAGTCGAGCGGGTGCAAGCCCGAGGGGATCGGCGCGGCGCTCTGCCGCGCGGCCACCAGCAGCTGATTCTCCAGCGCCCAGACCAAGGCGCGGCCGGCTTCGCGGGCGAGCCCGTCTTCGCGCTCACGCAGGGTTCGGGCCACCTGCATCATGGTCTCGACGGTCCGGGACCCGGGGACGGCCTCGACGCGCGAGAGCGTCGAGCCCATCACCTCGAGCGCGGCCGCGAGCGCGTCGGAATTGCTGCTCGAGTCGTAGCGTCGCGCGTCGCTGATCGCCGCCTCGGCGAGCGACTCGAACTCCCCAGGCGATGCCACCGCCGCGTCAGCGAAATTCGCGAGCGCGCTCAATCCAGTCTCGTCGAGTTCCATGCCGCGACTATGGCAGGTTTCTGACAGCATCACCAGTCCCAACACGCAGGCCATGATCGTAGGCTTCGACACATGTAAATTGCTGACCGGCTCAAACCCCGACTCCGGATTTGGGCAATTGCCCGACCCCGGCATTGTTCGACGCGACCACGCCCAGCGTCGGCGCACGAACCTGCTGAATGCCGGCCAGCACCAGGCGCACGGCGGCGCCGTGATCGGAGCGCCCGTCGGCGGTGAATTCCTCGACGAATTCGGCGGCGACCGTCAATACCACCGCCTCGGCGCCCGGCTCGAGATCAATCTCGCGGGCGCCCTCGGCCGGATCCTTCCACAGCGCCACGGTCGGGCGCGGCTTCATGCCGGGCGGGACCGAGCGCAGGGCCATGCCCAACGACGTGACCGTGAGGATCGAGCTGCCCGGATCGTCGGCCAGCGTGCTCGCGTAGCGCCCGGGCCAGCGCGCGCTCAATTGCGGGCCATCCATCAATAATGCAATCACGAGATTCGGGCCGACCGCACGAATCACGTCGGCGACCGGATCGGGGCGCGCCAGATCCTCACAGATCAGCGGAGCCATGCACAACCATGGATTCGCGCAGACGAAATTGATCTCGCGCGGGCGCACCTGCATCGGCTCCCACCACAGCCGGCGCGGATCGAGGCTGCGGTGCAGGCCATATTGCTGAATCTGCGCGGCGTCGATGCGCCAGCGATGGTGCTTGTCCTGATAATAGCGGGCCAGGTACGACGGATGACGGACGCCCAAATATGCATAGTTGCGCCGCGGCCCGCGGACGCCCGCGAGCAGGAAGCCGACCCGCTCACCCAGCGCACGCTCGGCCGCGTCGGCCTCGGCCTCGTTGAGCGCGCTCTCGGGCAGCACCACCGCGCTGACCTGGCCGACCTGGGCCTCGGCAGCATCGAGCAGGCGCAGGAGGTTGTGCTGGGTGTCGAATTGCTGCTGCGGCTCGTACTCGAAGAAACCGAACGCGAACGGATCGATGGCAGGATCGCTGATCGAGGCCGCGCGAAAGTCCTCGGCGCGCACGCGATACGGCCATGGGATGATCAGCAGATTGAGCTCGTGCGCGCGCTCGCCCGGCAGCAGCATGGTGCTGGTCTGCCACTTGACCTTGACCTCGGAGCGCGCGACCGCGAGGTTGTGCGAGAGCGAGCGAATCGTCAGCCCGGTCTGCGGCGTGCGGAGCTTCGGCAGCACCCGCACGCCGCAGACCGGGCTGACGATTCGCTCGCTCTCGCACAACCTCGCGGTCGCGCGCTCCGAGGTCAAGGTCAAGTGGCAGACCAGCACCATGCTGCTGCCGGGCGAGCGCGCGCACGAGCTCAATC
>DATLLB010000198.1:0-4152 GCA_035538075.1 Enhygromyxa sp. | reverse complement strand
GTGTTCGTCGGCGTGCGACCGCACGATGTCGTGCTGGATAGCGACAGCCCGGCGCTGCAGCTGGCGGTCGAGGTGGTCGAGACGCTCGGGCCCGAGCTGACCGTCCACGGCAAGCTGGCGGGAGAGCCGAGCCAGGCGTTCGTCGCCGTGCTGCCGGCCGATCACCCGGTCCGCCGCGGCGACACGCTGCCGCTTCGGATCGTCCGCATGCACCTGTTCGATCGCGCCTCGCAACGGAGCCTGCGGTGAAGCGAGCTGCGTGGGCGCTGCTGCTGGTGCTGCTGTGCCTGCTCGCGCCGGTCGCCCGCGCCGAGCAGCCGGTCCGGCTCTGGCACGCCTACCGCGGCGATGAAGAGCGAGCGCTGCAGTTGATCCTCGCCAGCTTCGCGGGCGAGGTAGAGCTGCTCGCGGTCCCCTACGATGCGTTCGCGTCGAAGCTCGAGTCGAGCATCCCGCTCGGCGAGGGCCCCGATCTATATATAGATGCGCACGAGCGACTCGGTGACTACGCGCAGCGGGGCATCGTCGCCGCGGTCCCGCCCGCGCTCGCGGCCGCGCTCACGCGCGAGCGCTACCTCGACAAGACCATCGCCGCGGTGACGGTGGACGGCCAACCACTCGCGCTGCCGATCTCGCAAAAGTGCCTCGCGCTCTACGTCAACACGGACCTGCTGCCCGAGCCACCAGCGACGCTCGAGCAGCTCGCCGCGCTCGCCGACGTGCTCCCGGACGGCAGCTTCGCGCTCGCGTACGAGGCCCGCGGCGCCTATGCCCACGCGGCCCTGCTCGCGGCCTTCGGCGGCGCGCTACTCGACGTCGAGACCGATGACTTCGCGTTCGAGGGGCCCGCGGCCGAGCGCTCGCTCGAGCTCGCCGTCGAGCTGATCGAGCGCGGCGTGGTGCCCGAGGACGCCGACGGTGCGCTGGTCACCAACCTGTTTCGATCGGGCCAGGCTGCGACGGCGATCAGCGGGCCGTGGTTGGCCGCCGACCTCGGCGACGCGATCCCCTATCGCGTGGTGCTGCTGCCGATCGTCGAGGAGACCGGCCAGCGCATGCGACCGCTGCTGACGGTCGAGGCCGTGATGCTCTCGCCTCAGGGCGCGCAGAACCCCGACGCGCTGCGCCTGCTCGAGCACCTCGCGAGCTCGGAGGCCGCGGCGATCCGAGCGAGCACGGCTCGCAGCCTGACCGCGCGCAGCGACGTGCCGCTGCCCGACGATCCGCTCTTGCGTGCGTTCGCCGAGCAGGCTGCGCTGGCCGATCCCACGCCCTCGACGGCGGCCATGCGCGCGGTCTGGGAGCCGGCCAACAAGGCGATCCGCAAGGTCATGCGCGGCGACGTGGAGGCCGACGAGGCGCTCGCGGAGGCGCGCCGTCGCTTCGACGATGTCCGTCGCCCTCCCCCACCGCCAGCCTCGCCGACGCCGTTGATCATCATGCTCGGGCTCGCGTGTCTGCTCGGCGCGTTCGCGTTGCTGCGGCGGGCGAAGCTCGGCGAGGTTCGAGCGGCGTTGCGCGAGTCGTTGCCGGCGTACGCCTACATCGGGCTCGGCGTGATCGCGGTCGGTGTGCTGGTGATCCTGCCGATCGTGTTTGGAGCCGGCGCCGCGCTGTTCGCCGGCAAGCCGCACGACATGCACTACGTCGGGCTCGCGAACTTCCGCGAGATCCTGACCGCCCGCGGGATGCCGCTGCTCTCCAGCGGATCTTTTTATGTCGTGCTCGCGGTCACCGTGCTGTGGACGGTCGTCAACGTGGCCTTCCATCTCGGGATCGGCATGACGCTGGGCCTCGCGCTCTCGCGTCCAACCATGCGTCTCCGCGGGCTCTATCGCGTCCTGTTGATCGTCCCCTGGGCGGTGCCGAGCTACGTGACCGCGCTGGCCTGGCGCGGCATGTTTCATCGCCAGTTCGGCGCCGTGACCGGGCTGATCCACGCGCTCAACGATCTCTTCGGTCTGAGCATCGAGCCGATCGCCTGGTTCGCGCGCTTCTCGACCGCGTTCGCGGCCAACGTCGCGACCAACGTGTGGCTGGGCTTCCCGTTCATGATGGTTGTGACCCTCGGCGCGCTGACGGCCGTGCCCAAGGACGTGCTCGAGGCGGCCGAGGTCGACGGCGCCAGCCGTTGGCAGCGGCTCACGCGGATCACCTTGCCGATGATCGCCCCGACCATGATCCCCGCCGTCACGCTCGGCGCGATCTGGACCTTCAACATGTTCAATGTCGTGTTCCTGGTGTCGGGCGGCGACCCCGACGGGACCACCGACATTCTGATCTCGGAGGCGTATCGCTGGGCCTTCACCCGCGAGGCGCAGTACGGCTACGCGGCCGCGTACGCCGTGCTGATCTTCCTGCTGCTGCTGCTCACCAGCCGGCTCGCCGATCGCTTCATGCTCGGCGCACGAGCGAGGTCGACATGAGCCCACGCGTGCGTGACGTGCTGGAGTCGATCGGCGCGCACGCGTTGGTGCTGCTCGCCGTGTGCTTCTCGCTGTACCCGGTGCTGTGGGTCGTGAGCCTGGCGTTCTCGAGCGTGACCACGCTCGAGCCACAGGTGCTGCCGATCCCGAGCGAGCCGACGCTCGATCCGCTGCGCGAGGTCGTGGGCGCCAGCCGAGTCGAGCGCGACGGCAGCGAGACCTGGCTGTTCGGTCGGCAGCTCGCCAACTCGGTGATCGTCTCGCTCGCGACGGCGCTGGTCGGTGTCGCCATCGCGATCCCGACCGCCTACGCGTTCGCCCGCTTTCAGTTCGTGGGCAAGCGCGGCGGCATGCGAGTGCTGCTGGCCACGCAGATGTTCCCCGCGGTCGCGAGCGCGGTGCCGCTGTTCATGATCCTCGAGGCGCTCGCGCTGCTCGACACCCGGACGGGGCTGGTGCTGTGCTACGCGAGCACCTCGATCCCGTTCGCGGTCTTTCAGCTGCGCAGCGCGTTCGAGGCGATCCCCGAGGACCTCGAAGAAGCCGCGATGGTCGACGGGGCCACGCGCCTGCAGGCGTTCGTGCGCGTGGTCCTGCCGGTCGCCCGGCCGGCGATCGCCGTGACATTCCTGTTCGCGTTCATGACCGCGTACAACGAGTTCATCCTGGCCGCGACGCTGCTCAACGACGAGCGTGCGTTCACGCTGCCGGTCGTGCTGCAGCGCTTCATCGGCGAGTACAACGCGAGGTGGGACCTGTTCGCCGCGGGAGCGATCGTGGTCTCGCTCCCGGTGATGCTGCTCTTCTATCAGGTGCAGCGACACATGGTCGCGGGACTCGGTGCCGGAGGTGTGAAAGGTTGAAGACGAGTTGAAGGCGAGCGGAAGACCAGTGTAAAATTTGCGCGATGGAGAAGCTAGTGGTCTTTGGCAAGGGTGGGATCGGCAAATCGACGGTCTCGTGTGGCATCTCGGCGAGCCTCGCCGCGAGCGGTCGACGGGTCCTGCACGTCGGCTGCGATCCCAAGCATGACTCGACCACGGCGCTCCTGCGTGGACGGATGATCGAGCCGGTCATCGATCGGATCGAGAAGATCAAGGGCGTCACGATCCCCGACATCGTGGTCCGCTCGCCGCTCGGGATCGACTGCGTCGAAGCGGGCGGCCCAGCGGCGGGGGTCGGCTGCGGCGGGCGTGGCATCACCCGCATGCTCGAGATCTTCCACGAGGCCGGCGTGCTCGAGCCGGGCCGCTACGACGTCGCGCTCTACGACGTGCTCGGCGACGTGGTCTGTGGCGGCTTCGCGGCGCCGCTGCGACGCGGGATCGGCAACAAGGTCGTGATCGTCACGTCCGAGGAGCTGATGGCCATGTACGCGGCCAACAACATCGCGCGCGCGGTCGTGCACTACGCCGACAACGGCATCGCGCTCGCGGGGTTGGTGGTCAACATCAAGGATCCCGAGGCCGACCGCTCGGTGCTCGAGCGCTTCGCCGCGCAGCTCAACACCACGATCCTCGCCTGGATCCCTCGTGATCCTTTGATCCGCGAGGCCGAGTTCAAGCGCACGACCGTGGTCGAGATGGCCCCCGAGGCGCCGATCTCCAAGATCCTGCGCAAGGTCGCCGAGGACATCATCGCGCTCGACGTGTCGAACGCTCCGCTGCCCACTCCGTTCGACGAGCAGAGCTTCTACGAGGCCGCGCGGACCCGGTTCCGCGATGAC
>DATLLB010000197.1:0-16194 GCA_035538075.1 Enhygromyxa sp. | reverse complement strand
GGGCGGATCGTTCGTGGCCGAGCGGCTGCGACGGATCACCCCGCGCGCGGCGTTGCTGTCGACCCTGGCCGGCATCGCGCTGGGCTTCATCTCGCTCGGGTTCTTGTTTCGAACCTTCGCGCATCCGGTCGTGGGCTTGTCGACCTTGGCGATCGTGCTGCTCACCTATTTCGGGCGCGTGAAGTTCAAGGGCAACCTGCCGGGCGGCTTGGAGGCGGTTGCGATCGGCACCGCGCTGGCGTGGGCGGTCGGCTTGGCGCCGGCCGGCGAGGCGCCGGTCGGTAGCGCGGGCCTGATGCTGCCGATCCCGGTGATCGGCGACGTGGTCGCGGCGTTGTCCGAGCCCGGCATGCTCGCGGCCTACTTCGCGGTGATCGTGCCGATGGGCCTGTTCAACGTGGTCGGCAGCCTGCAGAACATCGAGTCGGCCGAGGCCGCGGGCGATCGCTACCCGGTGGTGCCGTCGCTCGCGGTCAACGGCGGCGGCAGCATCGTGGCCGCGCTGTTCGGCTCGTGCTTTCCAACCACGATCTACATCGGTCACCCGGGCTGGAAGGCGATGGGTGCTCGCGCCGGCTACTCGGTGCTCAACGGTATATTCGTCACGCTGGTGTGCCTGACCGGGACGCTCGCGTGGATCACCTGGGTGGTGCCGGTCGACGCAGGCATGGCGATCGTCTTGTGGATCGGCATCGTGATCACGGCGCAGGCGTTTCAGGTCACGCCCAAGTCGCACGCGCCCGCGGTGGTGATCGGGATCCTGCCGGGCGTCGCGGCCTGGGGCGCGATGATGGCGAAGAACGGGCTGCGGGCGGCCGGGTTCGGCGTGCCCGATCAGCCCTTCAATCCCAAGCTGGTCGACGCGTTCGCAGGCAGCGACACGTGGATCGACGGGGCCTTCGCGCTCGAGCAGGGGTTCATCTTCACGGCGATGATCCTCGCGACTGCGACCGTGTTGATCATCGAGCGCAAGTTCACCGTCGCCGGCCTGTGGTTGCTGGCCGCGGCGGTGCTGGCCAGCACCGGGTTGATGCACGGCTATCGCTGGACGATCGGCGACACCGTGCTCGACGTGTTCGCGCCGTGGAAGCACCCGGAGCGGCTGGGCTGGTCGCTGGGCTATCTGGCGATGGCCGCGGTGCTGTTTCTGGCGCCGACCGTGACCGAGCCGGACGAGGTCGAACACGGGCCGTGAGGCTCGTGTAATGTCAGGAGCGATGTCGATTTCGCGGCGCGGCACGGCCGGGGTCTGGCTTGCGATCGCGCTCGCGAGCTGCCGCGTGCCGGCCACGATCGAGACCCCGCCCGAGCGCACGACGGCGCGTAGCGAGGCCGCGCAGGAGCACGGGTACGAGCGTGCGAGCGAGCCTGATGAAGACCAGCCGCGCCCGGTCTCGCCGGACGAGATCGAGCTCCCCCACGAGATCGCTGCGCGTCCCAAGGAGGTCCCGGCCAGCGTCGTCGTCACGACCGTGAGCGTCGAGCCCGACGAGTTTCGCTCCTCGTTGACGCCCCACGGCAGCAGCGGCGACGAGCTGCTCCGCTGCGTGCGAGAGAGCCACGCCGACGAGACGACGATCGGCGGCTCGATGGACGTCGACTATGCGATCGGCTCGGGCGCGCGCGTGACCGCGGTGACGGTCCGCGCCTGTCAGTTTCCCGAGGCGCCGATTTGCGACTGCATCGCCGAGCTGATCGCAAAGTGGAAATTTCGCCCGAACGTGCAGCTGGTGCGGGTCTCGGCCCGCATCGAAGCGTATCCGCGTCATCCATCGTCGCAGTCGTCGGCCACGCCAGCGCCAATCGGCAGCCCTTGGTAATGCGCGTCGAGGTGTTCTGCGCGTGCGAATGCCGGTTGCGAGCGGCGCCTGCTAGTTGACGCCGCGTGCGAGCCTATGCTCCAGTCCGCAGGAGCACCGAATGAGCTTCACCAAGGAATTCAAAGAATTCGCCCTGAGGGGTAATGTCGTCGATTTGGCCGTGGGTATCATCATCGGCGCGGCCTTCGGCAAGATTGTCTCGTCGTTCGTGGCCGACATAATCATGCCGCCGCTCGGCCTGTTGGTCGGCAACGTCGATTTCAGCGACCTCAAGGTCACCCTTAAGGAAGCCACCGACGCGGCCCCGGCCGTGACCATGAATTATGGCCTGTTCCTGCAGGCCATATTCGACTTTTTGATCGTGGCGCTGGCGATCTTCTTTGTCGTCAAGGCCATGAACAGGATGCAGAAATCCAAGGCCGAGGCCCCGACTCCGCCGGCGCCGAGCACCGAAGAGAAGCTGCTGACCGAGATCCGCGATCTGCTCGCGCAGAAGCCGTCGATCTAGCGGTACTCGGTCGCTTCGGTGCCGAGCGAGTCGACCCACGGGAACGGATCGTTGCCGACCGCGGGCGCTTCGGTGCCGCGCTCGCTCAGCACCAGCGTGAGCGTGGAGAAGTCGATCATCTCGGCCAGCTGCCGCATGCGTGCGCGGGCGGCCTCGAGCTCGATGCGCATGCGATCGAGCTCGACCCGGATCTCCAGCGCCTGTTCGACCGTGGTCGCCTGCTTCAGCAGCAGCTCGAGGTGCGCGACGATCTGCTCGAGGATCAGGATGCGCGACTCGAGGTCGACGTACTCGGCCGTCACGTCGTCGGCCTGCAGGGTCTTGTCGAGCACCACGCCGAGCTCCGAGAGCTGCTCGATGATCGTGAACAGGTGCTCGGCCGGGACCCGCAGCGTGATCTGGTAGTTGTAGCGCGACTCGATCCAGCCGCCGTAGCGCTCGGGGATGCGCTCGGCGAACTCGATGGCGGCGTCGAGGCCGAACACGGCCACGTAAAGGCTCGCGGTGTAGATGACCTGGCGGCCGAGATCCTCGAGCGCAGGGCCGGTCGCGGGCTGCTCGGGCGGGTTGCTGCCAGTGACGTCGATGGTCACCGCGGTCGCCGGGCTGGTCGCGCCGCTCGGCATCGTCGCCGTGTCGGGGCTCGGGGCCGACCCCTTGTTGAACCGACCACGCTCCTTGCGTTTGCTGTCGAGCTTGTCCCCTCGGCTCGGTCGCGCGGCGGCCCGCTCCTCCCGTACCGGAGGCGCAGGTGCGGGCGACTCGAGCGCGAGATCATCGTCGAAGTGGTAGACGGTGACGTCGTCGCTCTGCTCGTAATCGTACGAGTACGAGCAGTAGCCGGAGACGCAGGTCAGCCCCGGATCACAGCCGCCGCCGGGCGTGCACGGACAACCCTCGGCACCGACCGGACACTCGAGCACCATGCCTGCGACCGCCGCCTCGGTGCGACTGGGCTCGACCGTGGATCCGATCTGCAGGCACGCGAGCGGCAACGCCAGCAACACGCCGGCAGCGAGGCGACGAAGGAAAGCGAAGGGACGAGCGATCATGGTCAGCCCACGAACGTGCGAACTCGACGTTTGAAGTTGCGGCCCTTGGTGGTCTCGTCGAACGCAGGCTTGGAGACCGGTGGGGTCTCGCTCGGGCGCGCCCGCCCGCGTCGACGAGGTCGCGTTGCGCTGCAGGCTGGCGCCCACGCGCCGCCCGGCGGGCCCGAGAACACCGACGCCTCGCTCGGGCTCCTGGTGGTCCGAACCGTGCCGAAGATCACCGTGACGCCGTTGCCCATGCGCCAAGCATACACCGCGGCTCAGCGGCGGAGCTCGTCTTCGGCGTGGGCTCGCACGCGCTCGACGATGTCCGAAAGCCAGGCCAGGCCCGCGCTCCGCTCGGCGTCGCCGAGTGCCTGCACCCACTGCACGTGCCCGACTCCGCTCGGGGCCAGCGACCACGGGCAGCGCGGCAGCTCGGCGTCGGCGATCGCGAAGCTCGGGGCTCGACCCTCGCGCTCGTCCACGAACCGGGTCAGCTGCTTGCGGCGCTCGTCGATCGCCTCGTCGAGCAGGCGCACGGCCGCGAGCGTCGGTGGCCGACTTGGATGATCGGTCGCGAGCCGAGCGAGCCGCACCTCGCGATACCACTGCCGCAGCGCGAACAGCTGGGCCACGTAGGCGATGTTCTGGCGCAGGCGTGGCTGCAGGCGGTCGCGCCAGCCCGCGCGGATCGGTCGCTCGACCGGCTTGACGTCGCGCAGCACGAACGAGTCGTCGTCGATGTCGCGGCGGATGATCTGCCCGGCCGCGACCACCGAGCCGTAGCCGACGCTCGCCGGCCCGACCACGCCGGCCATGCCACCGAGGAAGATTCGACGCTCGCGCAGGAACACGCCACGCGTGACGTCGCCGATCAGCGAGGGCGTGGCCTTGTCGCCGCGCTCGCCCCACGGCGTGAAGTTGAAGTGGATGAAGCCCGAGCCGACCTCCGAGTGATCGCTGCGCGAGGTCCCGCCGGCCATCAAGCAGTCGCAGAAATTGATCAGGCTGCCGAGCGTGACGAACGAGAGCAGGATGGTCTGCTTGAGCCCGACCGCGTGGGCGGTCGAGGCCAGCTCCTCCAGCAGCGTCCCGGCCCGCACGTGGGCGTTGGCGCCGAGCCTCGCCTCGCGCAGCAACACCGCACCCTCCACATAACCGCTCGCGATCGCGGCGCGCTCGGCCAGCGAGCTGTCGATCACCACGGTCGGACCTTCGCGGCCGATCTCGACCTCGGGCCCCAGGTAGCAACGGGCGCCGTGCAGGCGCGTGCCCGGGTACAACACGACGCCCGGTCGAATGTTGTCGAGCTCGACCTCGGGACCCACATAGGTCTGCCGTGGATCGACGATCGAGACCCCGCGCCCAGCGAGGGCAGCGAGTCGGGCCTCGAGCTGCGCGACGGTGTCGGGGGCTTCGGCGCTCACGACCCGGCCTATAACATGGGGAGTTGGTCCCTTCCGGTTTGAGCCGTACTCTTTTGGAAACGATGAGTCAGCTCTCGGACCGAGAGATCGAAGAGGCCGCGCGCGAAGCTGGGATTTCTCCGGCGGAGCTGCGCCAAGCGCTGGCCGAGCAAGCGGCCGGCGGCGGCGCGCTCGCGATTCGATCGGAGCGCGGCGTGCTGCCGGCCTCGGCACGTGGCACCACCGTCGCGCACGCCGAGAGCAGCCTCCCGTATCCGCCCGAGCAGGCCGTGCGCGCGGTCAAGCAGCAGATCGAGCGCGAGATCGGGACCACCGGTCACATGATGGGCTCGACCGAGGCCGACATCTACGACGAGCCGGCCGGGCTCATCTATCGCATCCAGGCCGATGGCGACGGCAGCGGCGGCGCGATGGTTCGCATCGACGTCGACCCCACGCCGCTGCGCAGCCGACGGACGCTCACGAGCATGGGCCTCGGTGCCTCGGTCGGGCTGTTTGCGATCGCCGGGCTGATCATCCCGGGCTTGATCGGTTGGGCGCTGATCGCTGGCGCCGTCGGGCTCACGGCCCTCGGCGCCACGACCATGGTCGCGCTGCGGACTCGCGCGATCAAAGACGCGCGGGCGATCATGGCCCGCGCGCTGGTCGAGGCGGAGAGCGGGGCTCCGATCGGGGGCTTCAAGGCGATCGGCCCTGGCTCGCGAGATTGAGTCGCTCGGTAGCGCTGATCCGATCACGCGCCCGTCGAGATTTTTCGGTCCTTGCTCCGCCGCCGAGACTTGGCCAAATTCCACGCATGACTTGGCGCCTCTGCGCGACACTCTTCATGCTCGGTTGCTTGGCCTGCGACACCAAGCAGCCTCACGACGAAGCCGAGGACGAGAGCGGCGAGCCCAACCCCGACGCGTGGATCTCGATGGGCCAGGGCGAGTCGGGCTGGAACGAGGTGCAGGAGGGCGACCCGCTGCTGATGGTGCTCGGCGGCCAGGGCCTGCTGATGTTCCCGATGCCGATCCGCGGCGAGGGCTTCACGATCCCCGACGATCCGAGCGACTGGACGCACCCCGACATCCCGACGCTCGACATCCACCTCGACATCGAGGGCTTCAACATCGGCTTCGGCGGGCACTTCTCGCGCATCGCCAATTATCCGGTCCCGTTCACGGTGCTGCCCGACGGCACCTACGAGTTCGTCTACATCACGATCTTCGTGCCCGACGAGCTCGCGAATCCGTGCGACATCGACGGGCTGCCGGGCGAGATCCATGCCGAGCTCGACACCGCCGACGGCACCACGCTGATCTGGGATCGCAGCGTGGTCATCGACGTGCCGCCGTCGCTGTGTGAGTAGCTCACTCGGGTCTGGACGCGCACGAAAAAAGCCGGCCCTCGCGTGTGCGAGGGCCGGCGCCCCTCCGGATGCGCTCCAAAAGCGCGGTAACTATTCGGTCTCGTCCATCGCGTGCGTGCACTCGGCGATGCCCAGCGCGGCCTGGAACTGGCAGTTCCAGTCGGTGAGCTCCTGGCTGGCCGGCTCGGCCGTGGCCAGGTCGTCGGCCGCGATCGCCTCGATGTACGTGGCCCAGGTCTGCCGATACGCGTCCTGATCGAAGCCCTCGAGCTCGAGCATGAACGGCTCGACCAGCTTGCTGTACGTGGCGCCCTCGTTGGCGCTGGCGAACGCGCCAGGCGTGCCCAGCAGATCGTCGACGACCGCGAGATCGGTGTACCGACGCGTGCGCTTGACGAACGCGATGTTCATGTCGGCGACGATCTCTGCGGCATCGATCGCGCTCGGATCACCGAGCAGCGCGTCCTCGATCTGGGCGATCGCCGGCGTGTTCTTGGTCGCGATGCGATCCTCGATCAGCTGAAACGCGCCGTAGGCCTCGCGGGCGTAGATCGCTGCGAGATCGGGATCGGCCTCGCCCGCGGCGTCGGCCGACCACTGCCCGACCAGCCGCGACGCGAAGGTGTAGTGGCTCTTCTCGGCCTGCTGCTTGGCGGCCGGGACCTCCCACTCGTCGATCGCCCACGGCTGCTCGCCTTCGATGCCCGCGTGACCGCGCTCGAACGCGGCGTCGATGTCGGCCTCGATCGTGTCGCCCTGTAGGCCGATGCCGTCAGCGACCTGGGCGAGCGGACGCAGGGCGCCGTCCCAGTAGCAGTAGGCCGCGTCCCAGCGCGCGTAGAGCAGCGCGCGATCGTTGAGCGGATCGGGCAGCGTGCCGGCCACGTCGGTGATCTCGTGGCGGATGTACTGCTGCATGATCAGGTAGATGCGCCACTCGACGTCGACCATGTCGAGCGCCTCGCCGGCCTCGAGCGAGGCCAAGATCGCGGCGTCGTCGATCAGCACGCCGTCCTCGATGCGGCCAGTCACCGCGCCTGCGAGCTGCACGAACTCCTGCAGGCCGGTGTCGACGTAGGCGGCCTCGATCGTCATCGCGTCCGGCTCGCCGCTGTCGTTCTCGGCGACGATCATGCCGAGGTTGGTGATCGCGGCCTCGCACAGGACGTTGGGCGTGTCGCCGAGGTTCGGCTTCTCGTCGCCATCGCCGTCGCCATCACCATCACCGTCACCATCGCCATCACCGTCACCGTCGCCATCACCATCGCCGTCACCGGTCATGTCGCCGTCGCCATCACCGTCGCCGTCGCCATCACCGTCGCCGTCGCCATCACCATCACCGTCGCCGTCGCCATCACCGGTCTCGTCGCTCATCTCGTCGGTGGCGTCGTCACCCGCGCACGCGGTCAGCGCGAAGGTCGAGCCCAACGCGAGGCAGAGCAAAGGAAGTCGCAAGCAGTCGCTCGAAATCATGTCGTGGTCACTTTCGGTCTTTGCGAAGTGGGCAAACGAGGAGCCCGTCGCGGTTCCTGGCTAGATACTGATAATAGTTTTCAGTTGCAAAGGGTGTCACCATGAGACTCCACACACGCAGACGGCCGGGCAGAAACTGCGATCCCCTGATCTTGACGGGGCGCTGCACTGGCTCCCAAGATCCACGAGAAATGAAAGCGACTTTCATTTGCGTGGCGATCGGCCTGTTGGCCACTGCGTGCGTCGACCTCTCGCTGCCGCCGGTGGCGGAGACCGGTGAGGACGAGACCGGCGAGCCCGGCGATACCAACGAGACCGGCGACGGCGACGGTGATGGTGATGGTGATACCGGCGGATGCGAGCCCAACTGCGCGCCGACCCACGCGCTCACCGGCGAGCTGATCTTGTTCGTCAACGCGCGGCTCTCCGACGAGGCGTCGGCGTTTCAGAGCCACCTGCCGCTCGACGAAGCCGGCACGTACATCGGCAACGCGCTGTACCTCTACGACCCTGCGCGCGAGTGCGAGGACGGGGGCAACGAGTGTCGCGTGGCGAAGATCGGCCACCTCGCGCTCGACGAGCGGCTCGGAGAGATCAGCGTCGAAGACAACAGCCTGCGCAAGTTCGTGGTCCGCGATCTCGCCTGGCATGCCGATCAGGGCCTGTGGGCGGCGACCTTCGACTCGCTCAACGACGAGTGGTCGATCTCGCGGCTGATCGTCGAAGACTGGACGCGCACCGACAACATGATCGAGGTCGACCGCTGGGTGATCCCGCCGGGCCCGGCCGAGAGCCCGAGCACCGACCCCTGCTACTGGTTCGAGGCCGTCGCCGGGCTCGGCTTCGCGGGTGACGAGCTGCTGCTCGGCGTGCGCGGGGCCGGCAGCAAGGGCCTGGTCACCGACGGCTCGCTGCTGCGCATCGACACCTCGGTGTTCGAGCAGGGCCACTGCGTGCACCCGAGCGACGTCAGCCAGGATCCCAACTACTACGCCTGCGACGTGGTCTGCGAGCAGTGGTGCAGCTTCGGCGACAAGATCGGCGTGGCCGGTGACGTGATCGGCGACAACGAAGGTGTCGGCGCCTCGGCCTGGCTGCGCAGCGAGGACGAGGCCGTGATGCCGCTCGCACGCAACGAGATGCGCACCTGCGTCGCGCCGGAGTCCGGCGAGGTCTCGAGCGGCCAGCTCGACAACATCTCGCTGGACGACGTCGTGCGCGGCGACGAGATCGAAGGTCTCGGGCGCATCGGCGGCACGCTCTACGGTCTCAGCGCGCTCGGCAAGGTCTACGAGATCGACGAGGTCGCTCGCACGGTCACCGAGATCGACGATCTCGCCGGGCTGTTCCCCGACCAGGGTCTGCGTCTGCGCGGCGCGACCGAGGTCGTGCTTCCGCCGAGCTGACGAATGCTCGCTGCGCTCGCGATCGTTGGCGGCGTGCTGGCGCTGCTCGGCCCGCCTGTGGAGCCCGAGTCGCCCGCGACGCCGACCGAGGAGGTCCCGACCGAAGCGGAGAGCCTCGAAGAAGAGGACCCCGAAGACGAGGGCCTCGACGACGAGGCCGTGCGCGAGGTGGTCGTCGACGCGAGCGTGCTGGGTGACGGCAACGCGATCGACGTGTTCACCCACGCGGGCGGTCGCACGGTCGTCAGCAAGGACGAGGCGCGCGAGCGCGGAGCGACCAGCGTCGGTGAGGCCGTCCAGCGGGCGCCGGGCGTGCGCACGGTCGAGGGCAACTCGGGCATCGGCAGTCAGGACACCACGCTGCAGGTCGCGGTGCGTGGCGCCGATCCGCGGCTCAGCGGCCGCGCGACCGTGCTGCTCGACGAGATCCCGATCGCGCCCGCGCCCTACGGTCAGCCGCAGCTGAGCTTGTTTCCGCTGTCGCTGTTCTCGATCGCGGAGATCGACGTGGTCCGTGGCGGCGCCACGGCCCGCTACGGCCCGCAGACCTCGGGCGGCGTGTTCAACCTGACCTCGAACCCGATCCCCAAGCGCCCGACCGTGTTCGCGTTCATGCAGGGCGACAGCAACCGCGACTACTCGATGGGCGCCGCGTACGGGGCCACGCACAAGCGCTTCGGCATGTACCTCGAGTACGCGCCGCGCTTCGGTCGAAGCTTCCGCGAGCACAGCGACAAGCTCGTCCACGGCGGGCTCGCCAAGTTCGCGTGGCAGTTCAACCCTCGCATCCGGCTCGAGTCGATCTCGCACGCCTACTACGAAGACAGCGATCTACCCGGCGGGCTCACGCGCGCCGCCTACGACGAAGATCCGTTTCAGAGCCAGCGCCCGTTCGATTACTTCCGCGGCAGTCGACTCGGCACCGCGCTCAAGTTCGGCTGGCAGATCAGCCCGCGCCAGGATCTCGACATCAACGGCTGGTACAGCCACAGCTACCGCACCACGTACATCGCCAGCGCGCCTGGGGATGTGCGCGAGACCATCGACGAGTTCGTGGCCAAGCCGCGCTACTACGACGTGATGGGCGTCGAGCCGCGCTGGTCGATGCGCTTCGACGCGCAGAAATTCGACTTCTCGCACCAGCTCTCGATCGGCGCGCGGGCGGGCTACGAGATCGCGAAGATGTACAGCATCACCGAGGACGCGGGCGGGGTGCTGACGACGGCCGACGACGACGGACGCACGGCCGCGTACGCGGGCTACGTCGCCGAGAAGCTGATCTTCCTCGGCGGCGACCTGACCCTCGATGCTGGCGTGCGCCTCGAGTACATCCAGATCGTGCGACGCTCCAACCTCGAGCGCTTGGTCATCCGTCGCAACTACTGGGCCCCGCTGCCGGCCGCGTCGGTCTGGTACGCGCCCGTCGATCAGTTCGCGCTGTTCGCTGCGTACGGGCGCTCGTTCGGTCCGCCGCAGTACCTGCAGCTGGTCGTCGCGCTCGACGAGCAGCAGCTCGAGCCCGAGACCTCCAACAGCGCCGAGTTCGGCATCAAGCTGCTCGAGCTCGGCGGCCTCTATGGCGAGTCGACGGCCTGGTACAAGGACTTCAACAACTACATCGACGTCGGCGACGAGAGCTTCGACGCGATCTCGACGATCTACATCTGGGGCATCGAGAGCGAGCTCGAGTGGTTTCCGGCCGACATCTGGGACATGTACGGCGAGCCCTCGCTTTACCTCGGCTACGGCTGGACCGACAGCCACCTGGTCGGGCTCACGTACACGGGCAACAAGATGCCCTGGTATCCCGAGCACGAAGCCTGGGCCGGCGCTGCGTATGCGCTCGACTTCGGGCTCGAGCTCGGAGTCGACGTCGCGTACATGGGCAAGCAGTACACCGACTACGAGAACCGCGAAGAGGAGACACCCGATGCAGCGTACGGGCCGATCCCCGCGTACACGCTCGTCAACTTGTGGATGCGCATGAAGGCGCCGCTGCCCAATGGTTGGGCCGTCGAGTTTGGTGGCGGGGTCAAGAATGTCGGCGACCTCCGCTACTTCTCGCGCACTGACGATCGCAACGCGGGCATCCTCACCGGGCGGCCACGCACCTACTATTTGAACGTCGGATTCGCGCACGAATTTTTACCCAGGCAGGCGCGCGAAGCCAGGCGAATGCGCACTGCCGCGCGCAAGGCCCAACGGATGGCCCACGACACGAGCTTGGTGCCGCAAATTTGAACATGGACAAGCCTGCGGCTTTGCCAAATCATCGCAAACCATGATGAAGCACATGCGATGGACCTCCCTGCTTGCTCTGAGCATCTCCACTGGCTTGGCACTCACCGGTTGCAGCGACGACGCTGAGACCGAGGCGGGTGAGAACGGAACCGAGACTGGTGACGGCGACGGTGACGGAGATGGCGACGGCGACGGGGATGGCGACGGGGACGGAGATGGCGACGGAGACGGAGACGGCGACGGTGATGGCGAGGGGGACGGCGACGGCGACGGCGATGGAGACGGCGACGGCGACGGAGACGGAGACGGCGACGGAGATGGGGACGGCGACGGCGATGGGGATGGCGACGGCGATCCCAACGCGGTCTGCGGCAACGGCCTGATCGAGGGCGGTGAGGTCTGCGACGACGGCAACACCGAGGACGACGACGGTTGCTTGTCGAACTGCGTCGAGGCTAGCTGTGGTGACGGCTTCATCAACGCGGGCGTCGAGGCCTGCGACGACAGCGTCAACGATGGTTCGTACGGCGGCTGCGAGCCGGGCTGTGCCGAGCTCGGGCCCTTCTGCGGCGACCTCGAGATCGACGCGGAGGAGACCTGCGACGACGGCAACGGCGATCTCGACGACGGCTGCCTCGACAACTGCTCGATCCCGGCCAGCTGCTTGACGCTGCTCGAGTACGACGACTCGCTGGCCGACGGCACGTACATGATCCAGCCGGTCGGCTACAACGGCGAGCCCTTCGAGGTCTACTGCGACATGACCACCGATGACGGTGGCTATACCTTCTTGAAGATCGACGCGGAGACGCAGCACAACGCCGCGCAAGCCGAGACCGAGTGCGCGAGCTGGGGCATGCAGCTGTGGATCCCCCGCAGCCTCGATCACAAGAACAGCGGCTGGCAGATCGCCAACGACGGCAACATCGGGCCCGGCAGCAGCCCGGACTACATGCGCATCCTCGGCATCTACCCCAACTTCAACGGGGCCGGCTGCGCGAACCAGCCGATGAACTCGGGCAACCAGAACTGTGGCTGGGACGCGTCGGACGACGGGCCCTGGTACGTCCACGCCGTCAACAACATCTCCGAGCCCAACGGTGACAACAGCGTGACCGGCTCGATGTACTACCAGTGGACCGGCGGCGGCGACATCCAATGGCACAACGACATTGGCGGGGTCGGGTACACGAGCCAGTACTACATGTGCGATCCGGCCGACAAGCTGCCGTGATCGGCGGCTGATCGGCATTGCGAGGGGCGTCGGAATTCCGACGCCCCTCTTGCTTCGTGCGGTCGAACGCGGCCGCAAGCTCGGCCGGATTCGTCCACACCGCACGACCGACGCGTCGATGATTCCCGCAGTTCGCCGGGCATGCTCCGTGCATTCGCGCGGCACGTGCCACGAGTAGCAGTGCTTGGAGCAGGAGCTGCAGGGCTGAAGGTCGCGTTCGATCTCGCCCGCAAGGATGTCGAGGTTGTCGTGCTCGAGGCCAACGATCGCGTCGGCGGTCGCGTTCGTACCCTGCTCGTCGGCGGCGAGCGTGTCGATCTCGGGGCCGAGTCGTTCGAGGCCGGTGAGCAGAGCAAGTGGATCGCAGAGTTCGACGAGCTCGACCTCCTGCCCGAGGGCGTGGCCTGGGTGAGCCCGTTCAGCAGGGTCCGCGACCAAGCCTGGTGGTATCCCGGCGGCAGGCTGACGAGCGCCCACCTCGACGAGGTCACGTCGACGCCGAGCGCCGAGGCGGTCAATGAGCGCTTCGACCGAAACGTCACCAGCGCGCTCGATGTCGCGGTCGCGCAGGGCGTCGACCTGCGCACGCTCGAGGCCCGCGTCGCGTTCGCGGTCTCGGGCAGCGGGGCGTTCTCCGAGTCGATCGAGCCGAGCTTCTACTCGGCCCAGGATCGCGCGCGCAACGAGAGCCCTGGCGAGGACGCCCGCCCGTTCGTCGACGGCAAGCCGTACGGTGTCGGGCGCTTGTTCGAGGAGTACGCCGTCGCGCTCTCGAAGCTGCGCAACGTGACGATCTGTCTGCCCGTGCGGGTGGTCGAGATGAGCGCCCGGCTCGAGCGCGGCTGGGAGCTGCGGCTCGCCGACACCACGCATTACGCGTTCGATGCGTTGGTCGTGACGCCGTCGGTCAGCGTGCTCACGCGCCCCGAGTTCCCGTGGCCGCGAACGATCCGCGAGCAGGTCGTGGCCGCGTTCGCCGGGATCGAGCTCGGCGCCTACACCAAGATCGCGATGCACTGGCCAGCGGCGGCCGCCAAATTCGGAAAAGACGCGGTGCTTGGCTTCTACACCGGCCCTGACGGGTTGCCCGCGTGGCAGGTGTCGAAGCTCGCCAACAGCGAGGTGATCCTGGTCGCGCTCGCGGGCAGTCGTGCACGCGACCTCAGCGAGAGCCGTGCGCTCGAGCAAGCGATCGAGCTGATCCAGCTGATCACCAAGGCCGACCGCTTCCCGCAGCAGATGTTGGTCAGCAACTGGAACAGCGCGGCCGTGTTCGGCGGCGCGTACTCGTTCTCGCGCGTGGGCGCGGGCGCAGCTCGACCCGGGCTCCAGTCCGCACTGATCGAGATGTACGCCCCCGTCGGGCTGTTCTTCGCCGGCGAGGCGTTCTCGCTGCCGCTCTACGGCAGCCTCGAAGCGACCTGGTACACGGGCGCCGACGCGGCCGAGCGCTGCCTACGGTTCCTGGGCATCGAGGATTGAGCTCGTGTAGGCTGCCGCGATCCGCATGGCCAAGCGACAGGATCGCACCCCCAACGAGGCGCTGGTCTCGAACCCGTTCGCCAAGCTCGCCTCGATCCGCGACGAGCTGCCAGCCGGTGAGGTGCCGCGCGAGACCGAGGCCACTCCGCCCGGCAAGCCTGCACGCGGACCGGCGCGCGCCGTCGTTCGCTATCAACGCAAGGGTCGCGGCGGAAAAGAGGCGACGATCGTCGAGCAGCTCGGCCTCGCGCCGCAGGTGCTGGACGAGTGGTGCCGCGAGCTCAAGCGCTCGCTCGGCTGCGGCGGCAACGTCGAGGATGACAAGCTGGTGTTCGGCGGAGATCAGCGCGCCCGACTGCCCGCGATGCTCGAGGCCAAGGGCGTTCGGCGAGTCACCGTGGGTTGATCGTCGCGCGACGCCGAACGCCGAGGCCGAACAGCCCGAGCAACGCGAGCGCGAGCACGCCGTGGCGCGGCTCGGTGATCGAGCAGCTGTCGGCCTCGAGGTAATCGATGCCCGAGTCGAGGTCGCCGGTCCCGGTCTCACCCGCTTCGCCGTCGCCCGCTTCGCCGTTGTCTCCGCTCGAGGGCACGCAGGTGCCAACCTCGCAGACGAGCCCGGGATCACAACCACCGCCCGGCGTGCAGGGACAATTCTCGGCGCCGATCCAACACTCGCCATCGTCCGCCGAATCGCCCGAGTCACTCGGATCGCCGTCACCATCGCCCGGCCCGCCGATCGGATCGAGCGCGACGATCACCCGCGTGCCCGGGTAAACGTCGACATCGACCGGCTCGAGCGTATCGACGTAGTTGCCGTTCCCAAGCACGTCGACGCTGTGAGCCCCGGGCCCGACGCCCGCAAAGCTGAATTTCCCATTCGCGTCGGTGAGCGTCTGCGCGCCGCCGTCGAGCACGACGGTCACGCCGGCCGCGGCCATGCTGGTCTCCTCGCACAATTCCGAGAAGTGCCCGGCGAACGCGAAGGCCTCCTCGTCGAGCCCGATGAAGCCCTCGCACGGGTGCCCGGCCGCGTCGTAGCGCAGCCGCCGATGGCCGAGCAGGTCGCCCGAGGCGTGCAGATACTCGAATTGCGTGCCGGCCGGGATGTAGCACTTCTGCGTATCGTCGAGCTCCGCCGAGGCTTGCAAGGTCTGCTTGAGCCACGTATCCGCGGTCGCGGTCAGCGTGCACGCGGCCCCGCGGTTGACGACGTAGCCCTCGATCACGCCCTCGCTGACGAGGTCGTGAATCAGCGTCATGTAGAGATCCCAATTCCAGTGAATGCCGGGATCGGAGTGGGTCTGATTTGGCAGCTCGACGTGGCCGACCACGTGATCGCGATCGCGGGGAATGTCGAGCTCGTCGGTCAGCCAGCGGGCCAGCAGCGCCGACGCGGTGTACATCTCCCACGTGTACCAGGCCGGTTCGTCGACGAAGCCCTCGTGCTCGATGCCGATCGAGTAGGCGTTGGAGCTGCCGACGTGCCACGCTCGATCGTCGAGCTTGACCATCTGCGTGACCTCGCCGTCCTCGGCCCGCATGCAGAAGTGGGCGGAGACGTTGGCGTCCGGGTTTTGAAACCAGCTCTGCGCGCCGTAGTAGTAGCCCTGCATCGTGTGGACCACGACGTAGTCGTGGGAGATGATCCCGCCCGGCGTGTAGTTGCTGGGGTCGGCCGGGTTGAAGGTGATCGCGAGCGGATACTCGGCCGGCGCCTCCGAGGGGATCGGCGCGAGCTCGTCGGCCAACGTCGGCTCGTTGTACGGAGCCGGGCGCGTGTGATCGTCGTGGGGCTCGGGCGCTTCGATCGTGACGGGGCCACTCGCGAGACCGGTCGCGGTCGCGATCGCCAGGGGGACCGCCAACAGGAGCGCGAGATGCTTGAGCGGCACCGATGCCATGCGTCGAGCTTAGGCGTGTGCGCTCATGTGTCACAACCGCGAAGTGGGGCTCGCAGGAGGGCAGTAGCTCGCTATCGCGCTGCTTGGAGTAGGATCTGCGACGTGCGCTACTTCGCGTACGGCTCGAACATGTCTCGCGCACGGCTCGAAGGCCGACTCGGTCGCGTGGTGGATCTCGGCCGAGCGCGCTGCGCTGCTCGGCGTCACCGCTTCTCGAAGCTCGGCCTCGACGGGACCGGCAAGGGCAACATCGAGCTTGCAGAAGCCGAGCTGGTCTGGGGGGTCGTCTACGAGCTCGACGCGGCGCAGCTCGA
>DATLLB010000196.1:0-5061 GCA_035538075.1 Enhygromyxa sp. | reverse complement strand
CATGCCGACCGCCGCCACGCAGTCCGGCATCGCGGCTGCGCGGCCGAGCTGAGCGATCGCGTCGCCTTCCATCCACACCGACTCGAGCGCGAGCAGGCGTGCGTGTTCGGGGAGCCCCTGCGGTCGGCGAAGGGCCGAGGCCGGGGCGTTGGAGATGGCCAAGTTGCCCATGATAACGGCCGCATGAGCAAGTGCTTGGCCATCAAAAACATGTGTAATTTCAGCATGATGATGATTGACGGTGCGTGGCGCATCAGTGTGGACTGGTGTATAGCGAACCAGATCTGATATATCGAGCACCAGCATGGGCATGCTGCTGACGTGGTCCGACCGTGGCGTCCAGGGTCCGCGTCCGGCCCACCACACGCCGCGGCCGAGCGACGACCGAGGCCCGATCGCGCGGCTGCTCGAGCACCGCGAGTACGAGCGCGCGCGGATCCTCTGCACGCCGGCTGGACGCGAGCCGGCCGAGGGCTTGGTCGCGGAGCTGCGCCGAGGCATCGCCGACGTCGAGCTGCTCGAGCTGGCCGTCGATGATCCCTCCGACTACGAGCAGCTGTTCGTCGCGCTCGGTCCGGCGCTGCGCGAGCTCGATCGCGATCGCAGCTCGATCGACGTGCTGCTCTCGGCCGGCACGCCGCAGATGCAGACGCTGTGGGTGATCCTGGTCGCGGCCGGCTTGCTGCGCGCGAGCATGCTGCAGGTGATCCCGGCCGCGTTCGTGCCCGATCCACACCCGAGCCCGATCCGCGAGGTTCGGCTCGACATCGAGGGCTTCCCGGAGATCCGAGCGATGCGCGACGAGCTGCGACGGCTGCGGGCCCAGACGGCTCCGCGCGGCGCTCTGATCGGCGAGAGCGAGGCGATGACGTTGCTCGAGCGTCGCCTCGCCCGAGTCGCGCGCACGGACGTGCCCGTGCTGATCCTCGGCGAGACCGGCACGGGCAAGGAGCTGGTCGCTCGTGCCGTGCACGCGGCCAGCGAGCGCGCGAGCGGGCCGTTCGTGGCCGAGAACTGCGGCTCGTTCTCGGAGGGCGTGCTGGCCAGCGAGCTGTTTGGGCACGAGCGCGGAGCCTTCACCGGGGCCAACGCGCGCAGGCGCGGGCTGTTCGAGCAAGCCGACGGCGGGACCTTGCTGCTCGACGAGATCGCCGAGACCTCCGCGCGCACGCAGGTGATGCTGCTGCGTGTGCTGCAAGAAGGCCGGCTGCGCAGGCTCGGCGGCGAGGCGGAGATCCGCGTCGACGTGCGCGTGCTGGCGGCCACGCACCGCGATCTCGCGAGCATGGTCGCCGCCGGGCAGTTTCGCGAGGACCTCTATTATCGACTGCGCGGCGCCACGCTTGAGCTGCCGCCGCTGCGCGAGCGCGGGCGTGACCTCGAGCTGTTGGTCGCCCACGTGCTCGCCGAGCTCGGTCGCTCGCGATCGAAGCGCGGTGAGCTGCGACCGTGGCCAACGCCGAGCGCGTGGGCGGCCCTGCATCGCTACCGCTGGCCGGGCAACGTCCGCGAGCTGCGAGCCGAGGTCGTGCGCTGGACGGTCTTTTGCGACGCCAAGGTCGAGCTCGACGATCTATCGCCGGAGATTCGCGACGCCGCTGTCCGTTCCGATCCGAAGCACACTCCAATACCGCTCGTGCAAACACTCCCCGAGGTCGGGTTCGCCAGCCTCGCCGCGCGCATCGAAGCGACCGAGCGCGCAGCCGTGATCGAGGCCCTGGAGCACTTCTCCGGCAATCTGTCTGCGGCCGCACGGGCGCTCGAGGTCGATCGCAACACGCTCAAGCGCAAGCTCGCCAAATACGATCTTCGCACGAAGGCGTGATAAATTGCGCTTCGGATGTCGGAGGTCGCCAAAGCGGTCAAGCCCCTGTTCGACAAGTTCATCGACTTCTTCGACATCTTCGATCTCTCGTTCTTCGTCTCGGGCGCGACGTTCGTGGCCGCGATCGCGTGGGCCCAGCTGACGCCCAACCTCGAGCTGCTGCTCGGCTTCCCCGACTCGGCCTCGGTCGAGGGCGCGTTCGCAGGGATGCCCGGCATCGGCGTGATGGTGCTGGTGTTGGCCTCGTACATCTCGGGCATGACCTGCTTTGCGGTCGGTCGCTTCGTCCGCAAGTGGGTGTATCGGGCGTCCGACAACAAGCGGCGCCTCACGGTGCTGTACGCCGAGCTGGCGCAGCACGGGATGATCACCAAGGCGGCCGATGACGATGGTTGGGTGGTGACCGAGCACGGCCGCAGGCTGCGGTGGTTGCCTCGCTACTTCGCCCGCGGCGGCAAGGGCCAGGAGACCGCGCTGTACGTGCGCATGTGGGCGGAGGTTCGGCAGCGGGAGATCTTCGCGCCGTCGTTCTCGCTGCTGCGTCGCTACTGGGTCAGCTCGGCGACGCTCGATGGCTTGTTCGTCGCGCTCAGCACCTGGGCGGCCCTGCTCGCGCTCGTGCAGCAGGACGTGCACGGCTGGATCCCTTCGATCGCGACCTTCGGCGGCGCGCTGTTTTGTCTGCGCGAGGCCCGACGCTACAGCGAGTATCAGCGCGAGGAGTTGGTTGCGACCTTGCTGCTGGGCTACGACCTGCCCGACATCGACGTCTCGAGTGCGACCGCGCCGACGTCCGCTCCCGCGGCGCCGGTCAGCGCCGCCGTCGATGCGCACGCGGACGAGGCCGACGAGCTGAGCTGATACCATCCAGCCAGCCATGCTGATCCCTTGTCCCGAGTGCGAGCGCCAGGTCTCCGATCGCGCCAAGGCCTGCCCCGAGTGCGGCTTCCCGATCAGCGAGCACGTGGCCGAGCAACGCGAGCTCGAGCGCCGCGCTGCGCTGATCGAGTCGCGCGAGCGCGTGGGCGAGATCGACTGCCCGCGCTGTGAGGCCCGCGGGTTCATGAATTTCACCGAGACCAACGAGCACGGCGTGACCGAGCAGCTGTTCGCATGGTGCTCGGACTGCAAGCACAGCGGGCGCGTGCATCAGTGCCGCGACCTCGATGGCTTCTACGCGGTCAGCTACGCCGCGCTCGAAGGGTTCCTCGGCGGGGCGCTCGGACGCGAGGCCGAGGGGGTGGTGTTCGTCGGGACCGAGCGGGTGGTCGAGCACCGCTACGCGCAGGGCGGCAAGGTCTGGGACCCGGGCGAGTGACTCGTTGGCGCATTGACGCGAGCGCGCGCGGCCTGTAGCGTCACGGCGGTTCGCACCAACCCAAGGAGCCGTGACAATGGGATTCTTCAGCTCTCTGAAAGACAAACTCAATTCGGTCATCGTCGGCACTGCCGCTGGAGAGTGGGCGGTCACGGCCATGGCGGTGATGGTCTTCGCCGACGGCGACGCCGAGGCCTCCGAGATGGAGAAGGCCAAGGTCGTCGCGACCACCAACCCGGTCGTCAAGAACTCGATCGGCAGCGCCCGCGGCGAGGCCCTGTTCAACGACACGGTCGAGGCGATCAAGGTCTCCCCCGCGGCGATGCTGCAGACCTACCTGACCAAGCTCGACGCGCTCGCGAAGAAGATCAGCAGCCAGGACGACAAGAACTTCGCGCTCGCCAGCGTGATCGCGGTGGCCACCGCCGACGGCGATGTGGAGCGCCCCGAGTACGAGCTGCTCCTGCGCTTCAAGGATCTGCTCGGCGCCACGATCGACGTGCCGCCGCCGTCCGCCTAGTTCATTCGTACGCGGACGCGTAGCGCTCGCCCTGGTCTTCGCGCTGCCAGCCAAACTCGATCGCAGGGCCGAGCGCCTCGAGCAGCGCCTGCGCTTCGACGGGCAAGAAATTGTCCTCGACGCAGATGCGCTCGAGGTGGGCGAAAGCCTTGGGCGTGCGCAGCAGCGCCTGCACGCCGTCCATGCTCATCGTGCCCATCGAGAGATCGAGGCTGCGCAGCTGCGGGAGGATCGGCGCGGTGCCGAGCCGCTCGCACAGCTCGTCGGTGAACTCGCAGTTGCGCAGGCCGAGGTGGGTGAGCGCGGGCAGCTTGGTCCCGGCGAGCAGCGGCTCGACCAGCGCAACGTCAGTCGCGGCGCCTTGATGGCCGACCCCGATCTGCAGCGAGAGTTGCTCGAGCTTGGGCCAGCTGGCGTTGGCGATGGCGTCGAGCGCCTCGGGAGGCATGCCGCCGGTGATGGTCTCGAGCTCGCGCAGCTCGGGGAGATCGATGCCGCTGAGCTGCATCGATCCGGCGCGCAAGGTCAGCTTGCGCAGGCGCGGCACGGCCGGCCACAGCTGGGAGGTGTCGGAGATCGAGGTCCAGTTGAGCTCGCACTCCTCGTAGCCGAAGTCGCCCAGCATCAGCTCGAGCAGGGCCGGCCGCAGGCGCGCGCCGATCGTCCGGCACACGCCCGCGTAGTCGTTGGCGTCGTGCCGCACGAGGCCGATCGTGAGGCGCTCGAGGAAGCGAGCGGGGCCGGGATCGTCGAGCAGCCACACGAGCACCTGCTCGAGCGCGACATCGGGGCGATCGGCGTTGAAGCGCTCCATCGTGTAGCGGACCGTGGCCGCGCGGATGAAGCCGTGCCGCCACTCGAGATCGCCGAGCATGTCTCCGCAGTCGGCGAGCGGCCCGAGCGTGACGCGGCCGTCGTGCACGAAGCCCTGGCTCTCGAGCCAGTCGCGGTACACCTGGTACGTGGCCGCGTCGCGTGGATCGGCGGCGAGCTTGGCCTCGAGATCCGCGTTGCGGTGGGCGAGCGGACGCTCGTCGCTAGCGACCTCGAGCGTGGGCACGGGCGCGCGCGGGGGCTTGGGCAGCGGCGCCGCGGGAGCGCTGCCGTCTCGCCGCAGCGCGCCGATCAACGCGTCGACCTGGGTGCGCAGCTTCTTGGAATTGAGCGCCTTGCGGATCGCTCGAAGGCGCTCGTAGAGCGCGGCGTCGTCGAGCCGCTCGAGCTCGGCGCGCCAGTGGCCGTGCAAGAGCTCGAGCTTCTCGCGTTGGCTGCGATTCGGATCGGAGAGCAGGTCATCGAGCGAGGCGGCCATGATGCTACCAAGAAAGCGGCGCTTTCATGCTCCGCGGGTGCTGCAACCACCCGACGCCCCGTGAGGGGCGGGCAGGGGGTGAGGGG
>DATLLB010000195.1:0-5541 GCA_035538075.1 Enhygromyxa sp. | reverse complement strand
GATGCCGACCTCGCTGGCCAGGCGCGTGACCTCGGCCGCGAACGACGAGAGCTGATCGACCATCGTGTTGATCGTGCTCTTGAGCTCGAGGATCTCGCCGCGCGCGTCGACGGTGATCTTGCGCGAGAGGTTGCCGTTGGCCACCGCGGTCGTGACCTCGGCGATGTCACGCACCTGGTTGGTCAAGTTGTTGGCCATCATGTTGACGTTGTCGGTCAGCTCCTTCCAGATGCCGCGCACGCCCTCGACCATGGCCTGACCGCCGAGCCGGCCTTCCACGCCCACGTCGCGGGCCACTCGCGTCACCTCGGCACCGAACGCGTTGAGCTGACCGACCATGGCGTTGATGGTCTGCTTGAGATCCTGGACCTCGCCGCGCGCGTCGACGGTGATCTCCTTCGACAGGTCGCCGGCCGCGACCGCGCGCGCGACCTCGGCGATGTTGCGCACCTGGTTGGTCAGGTTGTTGGCCATGTTGTTGACGTTGTTGGTCAACTCCTCCCAGATGCCCGACACGCCGCGCACGACCGCCTGACCGCCGAGCACACCTTCGGTGCCGACCTCGCGAGCCATGCGAGTGACCTCGTCGGCGAACGAGCCGAGCTGATCGACCATCGCGTTGATGGTGTTCTTGAGCTGGAGGATCTCGCCCTTCACCTCGACGGTGATCTTCTTGGACAAGTCACCGTTGGCGACCGCGGTCGTGACCGCCGCGATGTCGCGGACCTGATCGGTCAGGTTGCGACCCATCTGGTTGACGTTGTCGGTCAGCTCCTTCCAGATGCCCGACACGTCCTTGACCTCGGCCTGCACGCCGAGCGTGCCCTCGGTGCCGACCAGACGGGCGACGCGGGTGACCTCGGCCGAGAAGCTGTTGAGCTTGTCGACCGTGGTGTTGATGGTGTTTTTCAGCTCGAGGATCTCGCCGCGCGCGTCGACGGTGATCTTGCGCGAGAGGTCGCCCTCGGCGATCGCGGTCGTCACCTCGGCGATGTTGCGGACCTGATCGGTCAGGTTCTTGGCCATGCCGTTGACGTTCTCGGTCAGCTCGCGCCACACCCCCGAGACGCCGGAGACCTCGGCCTCGCCACCGAGCACACCCTCGGTGCCGACCTCACGCGCGACGCGGGTGACCTCGTCGGCGAACGAGCCGAGCTGATCGACCATCGTGTTGATCGTGTTCTTGAGCGCGAGGATCTCGCCGCGCGCGTCGACGGTGATCTTCTTGGATAGATCGCCCTCGGCGATCGCGGTCGCAACCTCGGCGATGTTGCGCACCTGGTTGGTCAGGTTGTTGGCCATGCCGTTGACGTTCTCGGTCAGCTCGCGCCAAACCCCCGAGACACCGCGCACGCGGGCCTGACCGCCGAGCTGGCCCTCGCTGCCGACCTCACGAGCGACGCGGGTGACCTCGTCGGCGAACGAGCCGAGCTGATCGACCATCGTGTTGATGGTGTTTTTGAGCTCGAGGATCTCGCCGCGGACCTCGATGTTGATGGTCTGCGTCAGGTCGCCCTGCGCCACCGCAGTGGTCACGCGGGCGATCTCGCGGACCTGGCCGGTCAGCGAGCTGGCCATCAGGTTGACCGCGTCGGCCAGCTCCTTCCACGAGCCGCCGACACCACGCACCTTCCCTTGCGCGCCGAGCCGGCCCTCGACGCCGACCTCCATGGCCACGCGCGTGAGCTCGGAGTTGAGCTGGCCGAGCTGCTCGACCATGTTGTTGACGGTCCGAGCGTCACGCAGGAACTGCCCGCGCACGGGCAGGTCGGCGCCCTCCTCGTCCATGCGCTCGCGCAGGTTGCCTTCGGCGACCGCGGTCACGACCCGCGAGATCTCGGACATGTGGTTGGTGAGCCCGTCGAGCACGGTGTTCTGCGCGTCGACCAGCGTGCTCCAACCACCGCGCACGCCGTTGCTGCGCAGCCGTCGTTTGGTCCGGCCCTCCTCGACCACCGCGATGCGCAGCTCGTTGGCGTCGGCGCGCAGCTGGGCCGCCGTCTGAGCGAAGTCGTTGAACGTGGCGCAGATCTGCCCGTCGATGCCGTCGAGGCTGTCGGGCAGGCGCACGTCGAAGTCACCGCGCTTGAAGGCCCGCAACGCGGCGAGCAGCGTGCGACGGTCGAGCCCCTCGGCGACCGCAGGCGCGTGCGTGCCGTTCTTGCCCGTCCCATTCTTGCTCTTGCGCGCGCCGTTCTTGCCGTTGGTCTCGGGGATGATGTTGCTGGGCATGGGTGCTGGCCTAATCGAGAGATGGATGCATGGCCGAGCGCAGCGCCTCGGACTTGGCGGGCTTGGGCAGGTACGCGTTGAAGCCGGCCGCGAACGCGCGCTCCCGATCACGCGGCTGGCCAAACCCGGTCATCGCGATCAGCCGTGGGCAGCGGTCGCCGAGCTCGGCTCGCAAGCGACGAGCGACCTCGTAGCCCTCGATGTCGCGCAGGCCGATGTCGATGATCGCGACGTCGGGCTGCTCGCTGATCACCAGGCTGATGCCGTCGTGGCCATCGGCGGCCTCGACCACCGAGTGACCCCAGCACTCGAGCACCGCGCGGGTCAGCTCGCGGACGTCGCGATCGTCGTCGATCACCGCGACCCGCATCTGCGCCGCGTCACTCTGCTCGCCGATCGCTTGCTCGTCGATCTCGGGCGCGGCCTCGCTGCCGGCGATCGGCAGGCGCAGCTCGAACTCGCTGCCGCGTCCGGGTCCGTCGCTGCGCGCCGTGACCTCGCCGCCGTGCAGCTGCGTGAGCTGCTGAACCAGCGTGAGCCCGATGCCGAGCCCGCCGCCGTCGCCGTCGCCCTGCACGAACATCTCGAACACCCGTGAGACCAGCGCGGGCGGCATGCCGCGGCCGTCATCCTTGACGACGATGCGGACCTGCTCGCGCTCGTCGGCGCGGGCGCTCACGCGGATGTGGCCGCCGCGATCGGTGTAGCGCACCGCGTTGCTCAGCAAGTTGCCGATCACCTGCGCGAGCCGGACCGGATCGCCGAACAGCCGCGCGTCGCCGCACTCGCACTCGACCTCGAGCAGGTTGCCGTTGGCGACGATCCCCGGCGTGGCCAGCTCGAGCGCGTCGTCGAGCACCTCTCGCACACGCACGAGCTGCTTGCGCAGCTTCAGCTTGCCCGAGGTGATCCTCGCGATGTCGAGCAGATCATCGACCAGCCGGGTCAGGTGCCGACCCTGGCGCTCCATGATCGTCCGCACCGTCTGCACCACCGTCACGCTCGGATCGGTGGCCAGCACGTCGAGCCCCGACACGATCGCGGCCAGCGGGTTGCGCAGCTCGTGGGCGAGCACGGCGATGAACTCGTCCTTGCGCCGATCAGCCAGCTCGAGCTGCGCCCGCGCGCGCTCGAGCTCGAGGTTGGTGCGCATGAGCAGCTCGGCCTGCTGGCGGTGCTCGACCACGCTGCTGCGCAGCGCCGCGGCCTCGAGCTGGCGCCGCTGATCGGCCAGCGCCCGCGCGCGCTCGACCTGCTCGTGCTCGCGCAGCTGCACGGCCTGGCGCGCGACCTCGGCCGTGCGCCGCTGCAGCTCGACGAACACCGAGGCCTTGGCGCGCAGGATCTCGGCGTTGATCGGCTTGAACAGGAAGTCGACCGCGCCGAGCCGATAGCCGGCGAGCACCGCGTCGTCGTCACGATCGTAGGCGGTGATGAAGATGATCGGCACGTGTCGGGTCCGCTGCCGCGCGCGGATCATTCGGGCGGTCTCGAGCCCGTCCATCGACGGCATCTGCACGTCGAGCAGGATCAACGCAAAGTCGCGCTCGAGCAGCTGACGCAGCGCATCCGGGCCGGAGCCGGCGAACACCAGCTCGTTGCCCAATCCCTGCAGCGCCGCTTCAATCGCCAGCAAATTCTCGGGCACATCGTCGACGACCAAGATCTGGGCAGTCTGACTGCGCGCCAACATCTGCATGCTCTCGACCTTATCCGGTTGGTTCATGAAATTGTTTGCGTATGTCCAAATTCATTTCGTAATCGCCTCCACGCGACCGGCCCCACACATTCCCGGCTGCGGCGCCATTGTACTTTCGGGCATCGGCTAACGTTCGCGATCGCCCCGGGTTAGGCTCCCGTCATGTCCGAAATGACAATGCTCAGCGAAGCGCTGACCGCCTACATCCACGAGCACACCACAGCCGAGGCCGACCTGTTCGGACAGCTGCGCGACGAGACCTACGCGAAGCTCGAGTCGCCGCAGATGCAGGTCGGCCGGGTCGAAGGCCGCTTCCTCGAGATGATGGTCAAGGTCAGCGGAGCCCGACGCGTGCTCGAGGTCGGGACCTTCAGCGGCTACTCGGCGATGGCGATGGCGGCCGGCCTGCCGGCCGATGGTCGATTGATCACTTGCGACATCGATCCGGTCGCGACCGCGATCGCTCGCCGCCACTGGGACGCGAGCCCGTGGGGTCACAAGATCGAGCAGCGCCTCGGCGACGCGGTCGCGACCCTCGAGCAGCTGGTCGCCGACGGCGAGCGCTTCGACCTCGTGTTCATCGACGCCGACAAGCCCGGCTACGTGCGCTACTTCGATCTCGCGCTCGAGCTGCTGCCGGTCGGCGGAGTGCTGCTCGCCGACAACACCTTGTGGAGCGGCCGCGTGGTCGATCCGCAGACCGAGAACGATCACGCGATCGTGCGCTTCAACGCGCACGTGCGCTCGTGCCCTCGCGTCGAGCATGTGCTGCTGTCGATCCGCGATGGCATCATGTTCTGCCGGAAGCTGCGTTAGCGGCCCGCGCCGCGCAATCCCTCGGCGCGCACGTGGGAGCCGAGTGCCAAGCGCTGCTCCCTGTGCACGCGCGACGACCAACGCGTCGGGTCGTGCTTGCTAGATCCCCAGCGGAGGTGATCCCATGGGGCGTGAAGTCATTTCATCGTTGTATTTCGCCTTTTGTCTGCTGCTGGTCGGCTGCGACGCCGACTCGGCGATCGAAGTGGATGACGCCGCGAGCGAGCTGCGGCAATCCAGCGGAGCGTTGCTGTTCTATGACGGCAGCATCGGCCTCGGCGCGACCGCGACGCTCGACGGCGACGGCAGTTACGGCTACGTCAGCTCGTTCTCGGGCTTCTCCACCGACTGGACGCACGTCGTGGCCGCCGACAACGGCAGCGTGCTCTTCTACGCGGCCGCGACCGGTGTCGGCGCGACCGCGACGCTCGACAGCGCCGGCAACTATGCCTACGTCGGCGCGCTCGAGGGCTTCTCGACTTCGTGGACCCACATCACCGCGGCCAATGCCGGCAGCCTGCTCTTCTACGCGGCCGCGACCGGCGAGGGCGCGACCGCGACGCTCGACAGCGCGGGCAACTACGCCTACGTCGGCGCGCTCGATGGGTTCTCGACGGGCTGGACGCACATCGTCGGCACCACCCGCGGCGCGTTGCTCTTCTATGACGCGACGACCGGCCTCGGCGCGACCGCGACGCTCGACGGCGACGGGACCTACGGATACGTCGGCTCAATCCCCGGGTTCTCGACCGGCTGGGATCAGATCGTCGGGACCGACCAAGGCGGCCTGCTCT
>DATLLB010000194.1:0-9793 GCA_035538075.1 Enhygromyxa sp. | reverse complement strand
CAGCTGCCCGCTCGCACGGTCCGAACTGGAGGGGCCGTCGGGCTCGCCAGCTCCAGCTCGGCGCGACCGCGAAGGTGGTTCGGCTGACGGATCGCCGAAGCCGAATTGGGAAGGCAGACCACGACGGCGAAGCCGAGCAGTGGGATCAGGGCGCGAGAATTGCTGCCGAACATGAGAAACGCGGCGAAAGTATGCCAGGAGAACCATGTATGTCTGCGGCGCAGATCGCCTTCAAACCAGATCGCCGCGCCCGCGTCGCCGCTCGCCTGATAGGCTCGACCGGGTGCGACGACTCGTCCCAGCGGCGCTGCTGCTCTGTGCAGCCGTGATCGCTTCGTGTGGAAAGGACTCGGGCGGAGCCGCGGCGCCGCACCCGGAGCCGATCGCCGACACGATGTCGCCCGATCCCCACGGCGACAGCGGCAACCCGGACGCGGCCGAGAACGCCGAGCCGCGGCTCGAGCTCGAGGCCGAGTTTCATCGCGCTCGCTTCGGTTTAGGCAGCGGGTTTTGGGTGCTGGGCGTCGTGCACAACCCCCACGATCAGCGGGTCACCGACGTGCGCGTGCAGGTCCAGCTGCTCGACGAGTCGCAGGCGGTTGTCGGTGCGGCCGAGGGCGAGGTCGATCGCTCCCTCGAGCCCGGCGAGCGAGCGGCGATGGCCGTGCACGTGGCCCAGCCGGTCGCCCACGAGCAGCTGCAGCTCGACGCGACCGCGCTCGCCGATCCACACGCCGCCGCCGAGCCCTTGCCGCTGCGACTGACTCATGAGCCGCCGCAGCGCGCCGACCTGGGCGGCTGGTACATCCTCGGCAAGGTCGAGAACACCGGGTCGGTGGCGATCGAGCACGCCCGCGTCGAGATCCAGGGCTTGGATCGCAGCGGTCAGCTGCTCGGCATCGACTGGCTCGAGCTCGACACCGTGCCCGCTGGCGGCACGCTGGAATTCGACGTCGGCGATCTCCGCTACGAAGAGACGCCGGCCCAGTTTCTGCTCGAGATCCGGCCGCCGCTGTGATCAACCACTTCGAAGCCGCCGCTGCGCCATGTAGTCCTCGGCGATCTCCATGATCGACTGCAGCGCCCCGTAGAGCTCCTGCTCGCGCGCCGCCACGCGCTCGCGATAGGTCTTGCGAGCGATCGACCACGCGCCCGTCAGCCACAGCCCCACGCCGATCGGGATCAACCCAGGCACGCCGAAGATCGCCAGCGAGACCATCGGGATCAGCGTCGAGGTCCCGCCGAAGCCCACCAGCGAGGTCCCGAACACGCTGCGCACCAGCTGATCGAGCTTCTCCTCGATGCGAATGCGGGTGCGGCCGCCTCGGGGGACGATCGTCACCGCGATCGTGCGCGACCAACCGGGCCCGGCGCGGCTGTGGCCGGGCAACGCCGTCCAGGTCAGCGAGCGGCCGATCAACGACGCCACCCCCAGCTCCCCCGTCTGCCGCCGCACCGCTTCAATCACATACTCATACGCAGGCACCGGAATCTCGCCGTCGAGCGTGACCTCCAGCAAGATCGTCCGCGGGCCGCCGATCGTGGGCGAGAAACGATCGCGCCGCGCCTGCCGCAGACTCAGCTCTGCAGCGGCGCGGCGCACATACACGGGCTCGATCCCAGCCGAGGCCGCAGCGTCCTCGAGCTCGTCGACCGTCATCCTTCGGACATCGTTGGCCTGGCGTTGCAGATCCGCGGCCCGCTGGAGGATCGAGGCCGCCTCGGACTCCGCGAATCTGTGCTCGTAACGTCCTGGCGGTGTCATCGACGGCATTCCTCAGCCTGAGTCCGAGCCTCCAACGGATGTGAACCGCAGCTCGATCTCGAGTTGGACGGCGTCTTCTGCCAGCTCTGCTTCCATACCTTCATAGTCGATGCCAAACGCCTTGGCGCTGATGTCGAGGGTAGCGCGCCCGACCACCCGGTCGGACTCGACGTCCAGCGTGGCCGGGAATTCGAGCTTACGCCCGACCCCGTGCAGGTGCATCGTCCCACTGACCAGATACGCATGGGGACCGGACTCTGGGTCCGGCGTGAACTCGCTTGCCGTGAAGGTCGCCGTGGGGAATTTGTCCACGTCGAAGAAGTCGGCGCTCAGGAGGTGGCTGGTCAGGCCGGAGCGATCCGCCACGACCGAGCCGGTTTTGACCGCGATCTCGAGCGCGACAGGCCGACCACCCGCCAGCCGCAGCGTGGCCTCGAAGTCCTCGAACTTGCCGATGTGGCCGACCGTCGCGCGCGCGACCGCGAAGCCGATCGTGCTGCTGGCCACGTCGGCTTTGAAGGTGCCATCGATCGGCAGCGCCTCCGCGCCGGTCGCGGCCTCGCTGGTCGTGGTTTCCCTCGGTTGCGGCTCAGTCGGCTGGACCTCGGCCTCCCGCTCGGCCTTGCCCGACGAGGCCGCCTCGGTCTCGGTGGTCGGCCGCGGGCACGCGAGGGTCGCGAGGAGCAGGGGCAGCAGCAGCGTCGAGTTGCGCACCGCCCAACTCTGCCACGACCACGGGCGAGCTCAATCAGCCTCGAGGACGCCGAGATTGCGCGCGACCACGATCGGCCTCAGTCGTCGGTCGGGCCGATCATCTGCGCCGGCACCACCCAGGCGTCGAACTGCTCGGCGGTCAGATAGCCGAGCTCGATCGCCGCCTGCTTGAGCGTGGTCCCGTTCTGGTAGGCGGTCTTGGCGATCTTCGCGGCCTTGTCGTAGCCGATGTGCGGGTTGAGGGCAGTGACCAGCATCAGCGAGCGCTCGAGGTTCTCGCGGATGCGATCGTGCGCCGGCTCGATCCCGACCGCGCAGAAGCGATCGAAGTTGATCATCGCGTCGGCCAGCAGTCGCAGCGATCGCAGCACGTTGTGGATGATCAGCGGCTTGAACACGTTGAGCTCGAAGTTACCGCTCGCGCCACCGATCGAGACCGCGACGTCGTTGCCCATGACCTCGGCGCAGACCATCGTCATGGCCTCGGACTGCGTGGGGTTGACCTTGCCCGGCATGATCGAGCTGCCCGGCTCGTTCTCGGGGATCGTGATCTCCCCGATGCCGCAGCGCGGCCCCGAGGCCAGCCAGCGAACGTCGTTGGCGATCTTCATCAGCGCGCAGGCGAGCCCCTTGAGCGCGCCGTGGAGGCTGACCAGCGCGTCGTGGGCCGCGAGCGCCTCGAACTTGTTGGGCGCGGTCACGAACGGAAGCCCGGTCAGCTCGGCGATCTTCTTGGCGCTCACGACCGCGTACTGCGGGTGCGTGTTGAGCCCGGTGCCGACGGCGGTGCCACCGAGCGCGAGCTCGTACACGTGCGCGAGCGAGCCCTCGATCGACTTGCGCGTGTAGTCGAGCTGCGCGACCCAGCCGGAGATCTCCTGCCCGAGCGTGATCGGGGTGGCGTCCTGCAGGTGCGTGCGGCCGGTCTTGACGATGCCCGCGAACTGCTTGGCCTTCGCATCGAGCGTGCCTCGCAGCTGCGCGATCGCAGGCAATAGCGCGTGCACAGTCTGCTCGGCGGCGGCGATGTGCATGGCGGTCGGGAACGTGTCGTTCGACGACTGCCCGCGGTTGACATGGTCGTTGGGGTGGACCGGCTTCTTCGATCCGATCACGCCGCCGGCCAGCTCGATCGCGCGGTTCGAGATGACCTCGTTGGCGTTCATGTTGGTCTGCGTGCCGCTGCCGGTCTGCCACACGAACAGCGGGAAGTGCTCGTCGAGCTGGCCCTCGATCACCTCGTCGGCCGCGCGCACGATCAAGCCGACGGTCTCCGCCGAGAGCTGACCAAGCTCACCGTTGGCCAGCGCCGCAGCCTTCTTGAGGATCCCGAGCGCGCGGATCATCGGACGCGGGAAGTGATCGGTGCCGATGCTGAAGTGGTGGAGCGAACGCTCGGTCTGCGCTCCCCAGTAGCGGTCCGACCGGACCTCGATCTCGCCCATGCTGTCGGTTTCGATGCGCGTGGCCTCGCTCATGCGGGCCCTTATAGGATATTTTCAGCCGCGGTGCGGCGTGGGGTAAGTTCCGGCCGGTGATCGACTCGTCCCGGCCGCGCAGGGGCTCGCGCGTGTTCGTATGGGCTGCGCGCTTCCTGGGCCGGGTCGAGAGCCGACTGCTGCTCTCGGCCGCGATCATCATCAGCCTGTTGCCGTTCGGCTGGGTGACTCGCTTCGATGCCCTGTTCCTGGGCATGTTCACGATCGAGTTCGCGCTGCGGGCGATGCTGATCTTCCGAGGCGAGGGCAGCTACGCGCACGGCAGCGCGACGGGCGTGACGCCGACCGAGGCCGAGGTCGAAGAGGCGCGCGAGTGGCAGTGGCCCTCGACCGGGACGCTGGTGCTGCTGGTCTGTGATCTGCTCGCGCTGCTCTCGTTCATCCCGTCGCTGCTCGGGCTCGAGGCCGCCGAGACCCGCTGGCTGCGACTGTTTCGACTCTCGCGGATGCTGCTGCTGCTCAGCTACTGGGCGCCGCTGGTGCGCGACGTGTGGTCGGTGCTGCTCAAGCGCGAGCGCGCCAAGCAGCTCGGGTTGATGGGCGTGATCGTGCTGGTGCTGTCGTTCGCAGGCGCGGTCGTGCTCGACCAGGTGCACACGCGCCAGGACGAGCTGATCGACTACGACGGCGATCAGCTCTACGGCTACGACGACTCCGGGCGCGCGCGCGACCCCGACGACGCGCGCTTCTTCGTGCACCTGTGGTGGGCGTTTCGCCAGATCCAAGACCCCGGCAACATGCTGTCGTCGCCCAACCACGCGGCCGCGGTGGTCGTGAGCGTGGCGCTGACGATCGCCGGGCTGTTCATGGTCTCGTTCCTGATCGGCCTCGGGACCGACGTCGTGCGCGAGCTGATGGAGCTCGCCCGGCTGCGCCCGCCAGGCCTGCGCGGGCACACGATCATCGTCAACATCGACGTGTCCACGCAGCAGCTGCTGCACGAGCTGCTCCGCTACTCTCGCAAGCTGCTGCCGACCGGCGCGCTGTCGTGGCGCTGGGTCTCGCAGCTGCTGCGCAACACCAAGCAGGGCGTCCGTGGGGCCCGCTATCTCGCGGTCGGGCGCAGCCACGATCCGCCCGACTTCCTGCGCCAGCCCGAGCTCGCGCGCATCACCTATCGCCAGGCCCACCTCGAGGACGAGCGCTTCTTGGTCCGCGCCAACGTGGCCGAGGCCACGCGCGTGGTGCTGCTCGCCGACTTCGAGGCCGCCGACCCCGACGCCGCGACCATCCAGGCGCTGCTGACCATCACCGGCAGCCTGCATGACGCCGACGAGGAGGCCAAGCGCCGCGACTCGCTGTTCGGGCTGCCCACGAAGCCCAAGCGCGCGCGCCTGCTGATCGCCGAGGTGCTCGACGAGAGCAACATCCCGGCCGCGCGCGCGGCCATCACCGGCGACGGCAACGGGCGCGACAACGAAGCCACGCGCGCGTTCGTGGTCCCGAGCGAGCGCCTGATCGCGCTGTTCATCGCGTGCGTGACTCGGCGGCCCGGCGTCGGGCGGCTGCTCGAGTACCTGCTGACCAGCAGCGGCCACGAGCTCTACACCATGTACTTCGATCTGCCGGGGCTCGGTTATCGGCGCGAGCAGCTGCCCGATCTGCCCGGTGATCCGACCGCGGTGATGGGCGAGCTGATCCGCCGCGCCCGTTCAATGCCCTCGCAGCCGCGCGTGGTCCCGGTCGGCGTGCTGATGGCCGGCGAGGGCGACGAGGTCCAGGTGTTCGTCAACCCCGAGCCCGACTACACCGCGCTCGGGCCCGAGCCGGTCCCAGCTTCGGCCACGGCGGGTCGCTGCGTCGGCTTCATCGCGATCGCCGACAACTTCCGGCGCATGCGGCAGCTGGCCGACGACATCTTCGAGCGCCCGCGCGAGCAGGTGCCGCCCGGTCCCGATCCGATCCCCAACCTGCCGAGCTTCGTGCGCGCGCCGACGACCAAGCTCGAGGCGGTGCTGGTCTGCGGGTTTCGGAGCAACACGGTCAGCATGGTCGAGGCGCTGATCCAGGCCGAGCCGCGCACGCAGATCCTGATCATGGTCTCCGACGAGCGCGCCCGCGAGGCCGCGTGGGACGACTTCGACGCGCACACCAAGCTGGTCGCGCGCGGGCTCCTGCAGGGCCACCACGGCCAGTTCCGAGCCGATCGCGAGCGCTGGGCGCTGAGCTGGCGCAGCCCCGAAGATCCCCACACTCCGGCTCCGCACCCGCACATTCACATCGTCGTCGGCGACTGGAGCTCGTCGCGTCAGCTCACCGCGCTGCCGCTCGGCTTCGGTCACGTCGGCAAGATGGACGCGGTGGTGTTGATCTCCAGCGAGCACGAGGGCTCCGACGCCCGCATCGCCAAGACCTTGATGAAGCTCGAGACCCTCACCCAGAGCCCGCGGATCGTCGCCGAGGTGCTCGACGTCGAGTTCGCCCGCCGCCTGCAACGACGCGGCGCCCAGCACAACCCGCGCCGCGTCAGCGTCTACTCGATCCAGGAGCTGCGCGCGCTGTTCATGTTCCAGTCGGTGGTCGTGCCCTCGTTCGATCTGGTCTACGCCGAGCTGATGGGCCCGTGGGGCGAGAGCTTCGTGCGGCTGCAGCCGGCCGATGACGGAGAGCTGGCCGGCATCTGCAGCGTCGAGCAGCTCGCCGATCATCTCTCGCTGAGCGGCCGCGTGTTGGTTGCGATCGAGGTCTGTCAGAGCTCCGCGCCGCATGTGCACGCGAACACCTGTCGCACCGCCCTGCACGTCGGGCCGGCCAGCGATCTCGACGGCACCATCGAGCTCGAGCGGCTGACCAGCGTCTGGGTGGCCTCGCGAGATTGAGCTCGCGATTGGCTGGCCTCCATCCGTTGGGCGTGCTGTGCGACTGAGTTCCGCAGGCTCAGAAGCGCAGTTGCAGCCCGCCGGGCATGAACGCGACGGGTGCCTGCCGACGCGAGCGACCGAACATGACGCCGCCTGCGATGGCCATCGCGAGCGCACCAACCTGCACCGCGCCAAGCACGGCATAGATGGGCCGTGGGTTGGGATAGTCCTCGAGTGCGATGGCGACGAACGGACCGACGAGCGGGGCACGCAGTGCGCGTCCAGCATCTTTGTCCGCCAGCGTGCTCAAGAGCAGCGAGCCCCCGTACCCGCCGACGAAGATGCTGATGCCCACGATCATCACACCGAGCCCGCGATTGCGGTTGGGCGGTGGCGGGGCGGGCAATGGCTGCGACTGCTCGGCCGGCTCCAAGACCGGCGCGGGTACGGATCCCGGCTGCGTTGTTTGCTCGGGCGGCGTGGTCCAGGCCAGCGCGAGCATGAGCGAAAACCCCAGGAGTGAGTGCACGACCTGGCGTACCATCCATGGATCGATTCGATCAGGCCATCCAGCGCTTGGACGCGAACGGCTGAGCGCGACTAATCGACGGGCGGATAATCTTCGCAGTAGGAGTCGTCGATCGAGTCGGTGATCGCCTGCGAGAGCGAGAGGATGCCCGCGAGCACCTCGCCGATATTGTACGCCGCTCCGCCGGTCTGCGCGGGGATCGGCGGCTGGCCCTGAAACTCGGTGAAGAAGCCCTCGGACACGTCATCGCACTCGCACTGGCCACCGATCAGATCCGCGAACGTGAACATGCGGACCTCGTTGGCCTGCAGGATGTCGACCGTGTCCGGGTAGTTGTGCAGGATGTCGATCCCGTTGCCGACCGTGGGCCCGTTCCAGAACGTGTCGTCGGTGGTGTGGATGATCATCCGCAGCGTGCTGTTCTTGGGCCGCCACTGGAAGCCGACCGCGGCCGAGAACAGCGCGTCGAGGCTGTTCTCGGTCCAGGTGCTGTTGTAGCCGCCGCCGTCGGTCTGCTGGTTGGAGGCGGTGAAGTCGTTCCAGTAGGCGAAGTCGGCCTTCAGCTCCTCGACGTCGGTGTACGGCACGCCGGCGTTGACGAGCGTGAAGTCGTCGACGAACACGACCAGGCCATAGTGCGGCGGGTTGGGGAGATCGTAGGCCGAGAGCGCGTCGTGGACGGCCGAGATCTCGCTCTCGAGCTTGTCGAAGAACGGGCCCATCGTGGTCGACACGTCCATCACGAACACGATGTCCACATCCTCGAGGCACTCCTCGGGATCGATGCCGTCGTCGGCACCCTCGTCGGGCAGCGTGTCGAGCTTGATCGAGCCGCTGTCGCCGTCGCCGTCGCCCTGGTCGCCGTCGCCGTCACCTTGACCGTCACCATCACCCGGCGCGTCGGTCTGCTCCGCGTTGTCGGTCGAGTCGTCACCCACCGTGATGCCGGTCGGGCTCTCCTCGCCCTCCATCCCGTAGATGTTGCCGTCGTCGCCCTTGGTGCACGCGAGCGCGCAGCAGCCGAGCAACGTGATCATCACCGAGTACCGCAAGCGAAGCATGGCCGGAGGATCGCACGACCCTGCAATCACGCGCAGCGGATTGCGTCGATCCACCCTGGCAGAAATGCCAGCATTGGAATTTCGACACACTGTTGATCTTTCGGACAGCGCGACTTGACCGCTTGGTTCGTATTTGTCCAAACGGCCAGGATTAGCCCTCTAGGGGTCTCCGAACGCGCATCCCGGTTTCACCGGAAAATTACACAGCCAAAAATTTGTGAGCTGGCAAATGGTAACCGCGCGAAGTAAAGTCAGATCAATGGCGATGGCCGCCACCACTCCGGTGCTTCGACCGCTCGAGCGGCCTCGTCACGATGTGGCGCTCGAGCTGGTCGATGACCACTTCCCGCTGACGCTGGTCCGGTGGGTGGGCCACATCCAGCCGCAGCATGTGCTGCGCATGATCCGTTTCTACGACCAGGCGGTCGATCGCGGGCTGGAGGAGGGCAAGCGCCTGGTCCACATCTGTGATGCCCGCGACGCTGCGCTGCCCAACCAGCTCGTGCGCGACATGTTGGTCGATTGGTTGACCGAGCGCTCCGCGGCCGAGCGCGACGTGGCGCTGGCCTCCTACGTGATCGCGTCCGATCCGCTGATCCGGGGGGTGGTCGCGTCGCTGAAGTGGGCGACCGGGCGCGGCGAGGGCATCCGCGTGGTTGCGAGCCTCGATCAGGCGGTGACCGGCGCGTGCGAGGTGCTCGAGGGCGCGGGCATGATCGTGCCCGAAGTCCTTCGGATTGCCGGTTAACTTTCTCTGTAATTCGCCGCGGACTGTGGGCACACACGCCCGGTGACCGTCGAGCGGACCACCCTGCGCACCCTGCCCGCGCCGGCGCAGGGTGACGCGGACCAGGACCGTCGCCCCGCCGGGGAGATCGTCGCGTTGCTCGTCGAGCGTGCGCGAGGGGGCGACACCCAGGCGTGGTCGCGGCTCTACCAAGACCACTTCACCGGCCTCTATCGCCACCTTCGTTATCTGACCGGCGATGCCCAGGCCGCGGAGGAGCTGGTTCAAGACACCTTCGTGCAGGCGCTCTCGTGCATCGCCCGCTACGATGGGCGCAGTCGGTTCTCGACCTGGCTGCACGGCATCGGCCTCAACGTCGCGCGGCATCACTGGCGATCGCGACGTAGCAAGGATCGAGCGCACGCTCGTCTGATGATCGTCCACTCGCTCGGCGATCCTGGCACCCAATCGCTGCCCGATCAGACCTTGGCCATGCGGCAGCGCGTGCAGGCGCTCTACGCTGCGCTCGACGAGCTGCCCGAGCACCTGCGCGAGGCGTTCATCCTGCGCGAGCTCGAGGGCCTCGAGCTCGAAGAAGCGGCGGCGCAGCTCGGCATCACCGTCAACAACCTGGCCGTGCGGACCAGCCGGGCGCGTGCACGCGTGCGCAAGCAGCTGGACGCGAGCAAGGAGCGAT